>DNCG01000105.1 GCA_003491635.1 Actinomycetota bacterium | reverse complement strand
TTAGAATTTGCAAACCTACTTTCTGGAATTATGTCCGGGGTATAGTATATAGAGGGTATGTAGAGGGTATGCGCAAAAGTAACCGCAATAAAGGCGATGGAGGAAGGATGAAACTCCTCTCTTCAGAAAGGGGAATTAGTTTAACAGAAGCCCTGGTTGCAGGCATCGTCCTGGTCCTGGCGTTGATAGCCCTCCTCACCCTGCTGATAGGAGCGACGAAGACAACTTCGGTGGCGAAGATTCAGACCACCGCCACCGAGCTGGCCAACGAGAGAATCGAGTACATCCGAACTCTGAACTACGACGACATCGGCACGCCCGGTGGTGACCCAGAGGGAATACTCCAAGCCGAGCAGATAGCCAGAGGTAACGTCGCTTTCAACCTCTCCTACGCCGTCTCCTGGATCGATGACGACGCCGATGGAACCCTGGGAGAGGGAACCGACTCCGACCCACACGACTACAAAAGGGTTGAGGTGAGGGTGGCCTGGACATTTCCTTTCCCCGGTTCGACCGTCCGGGTGACCACAAACATCAGAGAAGAGGAGCCCGAGACCTCTCCCCCGACTATAGAATTCGTCTCCCCAACCCCGGCCGAGACGACAACCGCAATGATTTCAGTCGGCTCGGTGACGGTGATCACCCCCGTTGAGGATGAAGTCACCCTGGCCGCCCTGGCTCAGGACACCGATGGGGTCATCGACACCATCAACTTCTACGTGGACAATCATTCCATAGCCTCCTGGTCGACCATAAACCAGTCATCGGTCACCAAGAGTTGCAAATGGGAGACCGAGGATTTCCAGGATGGGACTCGCGAAATCAAGGCGGAGACCTTCGACAATATGGGAGTGAGAGACTATCGAACCCGGTATCTGGTGGTGGATAACGGGGCTCCATCGGCGATAACGGATCTGACCGCGACGGCCAGCCGCTCCCCAAAGAAAGTCGATTTGAGCTGGAGTCCGGCGATGGACGGCACCGACCTCGTCCACTTCTACGACATCTATCGCTCGACTTCAGCCAGCGGACCCTTCACAAAATTGGCCCGAATCTACACGACCGACTATGCCTACACCGATTCCGGACACAGTCTGCAGCACAACAGGACATACTATTATTACGTGGATGCCTTGAGTCCATTACAGGTGGTCGATACCGAAGATGGTTTCAAAACGCCGAGCAACACCGTCGCGGTCACCATCCCGCACGGGCCAATTTAATAAAAGGATAATATTTCTGGGGGAAAAGGGCATCTCCCTGGTGGAGCTGCTGCTGGTCGCCTCCATCACCTTTATAGCGTTGGTGGGAGCGTATAATCTCTACGAGACCAGCCTCGGCACCCACAGGATCTCCGATGAGCAGCTTCGGGCACAGGAAATTGCCCGGCGGAATCTGTTCCTGACCAGCAAGAACATCCGGCAGAGCAAGGAGATAAGATTGGCTCAGGATAATCTTATTGAGATCAAATCGGATATAGACGATGATGAAATCGGCGAGGTGGTTCGGTTCTTCCTTCAAGATAGCGAGTTTTACCAGACCGTGGAGGGAGGAAGTTCCAGAAAACTGGCGGACTGCGTCCGCAACCAAACACTCGGTCGGCCCATCTTCATCTACTACGATTTGAATCATGCCGAAATAAACCCGACCGACCCAAAGATTCTGACACATACCCGAAGCATCAAGATAAGACTCGTAATCGACGTGAATGAAAAGGAACCACCGCCGGCCTATACCTTGGAGTCGGAGGTCAAGCTGAGGAATCTGTAAGGGGTGACGATGGTGAGAAAACTCCTCGAAAGCGAGAGAGGCTTCGCCCTGATGACAACATTGGGAATCATGCTCGTCCTAACCATCCTGGCGGTCGGATTGATGATGGTCGCCCAGAACGACTTGACCATGACCGTCAAATCCAAGAGACTAACTCAAGCCCTGCACGTGGCCGAGGCAGGGATCGACAAAGCCCTCTGGCAACTAAAAAAGACTCAAAATCTTCCCGCTTCCTTCGAAGTTGAAACTCCACTGGGGATCGCTTATGTGACGGCCTCTCAGGATGCCACCAACACCTGGCTTTGGAGGATAACCTCAAGAGGGGTCACCGAAGACGGTGTGAAAAGAACCATTAAGGTCACCGTGTTCAACCTATCCTATTGGGATATGTTCTTCGCCGGTGGAACCTCTCAGTCGCTGACCGCCGGGGGTGGGGGAATAGTGGGGACGACCTCCGTTCACGGGCCCTTCTTCGTCCGCGGAAACCTGGAGCTCTCAGGAACGAGCTCCATAAGAAAGGGGCCTCTTTTCGTCAGGGACGGCGACATCATCCTCGCCTCAGCCGCGGCCTCTATAGGAACAGCTGACGAGCCGATCGACGTCTTCGTCAGCGGAAGCGCCCCCACCGATAGTTCCCAATTTCACGCCAACCTTCTCTCTCATCACGTCCCCAACATCGTCCTGCCCGACCTCGTGCTCTCGGACATGAAAAATCACCTCAACGACGCCAAGGAGCAGTCGGCCGTTCCCTACACCAACACACCCTACGTCAACTGCCAAACCGACTACTACAAACTGGTCGACGATGACCTCTCAGTCTCCATCCCTTTGGGTTCGGGAGATGTTCCCCTCACGATCTCATCGAGCACGGTGGCCTTTGGAAATCCGACCACCGACGACTTCGCCTGGGACCCAACAACCAAAACCCTGACGGTCAAGGGTACCGTCTTCGTGGATGGCCCGGTTCAACTGGGTAATGCAACCGGACCCACCTTGAACATAAAATACAGGGGGAACGGGGCCATCGTCGCCAACGGAGATATCAACATCTACGGCAAACTCCTCCCCAGCGACAACTTCCCCTCGGATGACTTTCTGGGCCTGGTGACTCCAACCAACATATACATTCACACTCAGAGTAGCAACCCCTCGGATCCCGAAACCAGCCCTCCCGATATCGCGGGAGCGCTCTACGGCAAAATTGGAGTGACCATCGAGAAAAACATATTGATCAAGGGGGGTCTGGTCGCGGGGACCCTGGCCTTCAATCATCCAAATGTCCATCTCGTCTCCCAGCCCCAGCTATCACTTTATCTCCCCGAGGCGATGCCCGGGGGCACCCAGTACATCCTCCAGAGCACCGGCTGGCACGAGGCCCAGTAACATCTCAGTCAAGCCGAATGCCTCGGCTCCTCGGAGCTTCACCGGACGAGCTTGCTCCCCCACCCTGACGCCCATTCTGATATAATGGGCGAAGCATCCCTCGAAAAGAGGTGGATCATGGACGAAAAATGGTTTAAGGAGCGCACCTTTCACCACCGAGACTACAGAAATATCGCCGGTCTGGTTGAGCTCAAGCGGGAACAGAATCTCACCATCAGCCTAGGCTTTCCCACCTTAAACGTCGAAGATACGCTGTACAATATCCTCCTCGTGGCCAAAGAAGAACTCGTTGAAAGATTTCCCCTGTTGGATCAGATCGCGATCATCGATGGTCATTCCACCGACGAGACGGTGAATATAGCCAGAGAGCTTGAGATCGAGGCCTACTTCGACGATGAAATCTTACCCTCCATGGGCTCCTTGAGTGGAAAGGGCGAGGCCCTCTGGAAAAGCCTGGATGTTCTGCATGGAGACATCATAGCCTGGGTCGATTCCGACATAGAAAACTTCCACCCTCGATTCGTATACGGTCTGGTCGGTCCCCTCCTAACACACAAAGAAATAGGCTACATCAAAGGCTTCTACCAACGCCCCTTGAAGACAAAGAGAGCCATCAGGGAGGCGGGGGGAGGCAGGGTAACTGAGCTCGTGGCCCGACCCATCCTGAACCTGTTCTACCCGAATCTCGCGGGATTTATTCAGCCCCTCTCAGGCGAATATGCTGGGCGGCGCGAGATACTGGAGAGCGTCCCCTTCTACACCGGATACGCGGTGGAGACGGCTCTCCTCGTTGAAATTCAGCGGAAATACGGGCTGGAATCGATGGCCCAGGTGGATTTGGAGCGAAGGATGCACAGGAACCAACCGACCAAGGCCCTGGGTAGGATGTCCTTCGCCATCCTCCAGGCCGTCTTCCAATTGTTGAAGGAAGATGGCAAAATCGATTTGAGCTCGATGCCCAACAAGGTCTTTCACATGGTGGGTTTCAAGGATGGGGAGTATGCCTTCAGAGAGCGGCGAATTGAAGTGGTCAAAAGGCCCCCCATGAACACAGTGCCCGATTATCTGGAGCACAGGAGGAAGCTGAAGAATGAGTGTCTATAAAAGGCGCTGCCTCAAGGTCAATAGGCGGTGGCTGAATGAAAATCTCGGCCGGGTGAGGGTGGTCTACACCGATGTCGACGGAACCCTTCTCGGGCCAGGGGGTTGTCTGTTTTTAACCGCCGACAAGAAGTACACCCTCGAGCCGGCCAAGGCGATCATCGCCGCCCAGAAAAGAGATCTGGACATCGTGATGATCTCCGGGCGAAGTGCCCGTCAGCTCCACGGCGACGCCAGGATACTGGGGCTCAAGAACTACATCGCCGAACTGGGCTGCCAGATAGTTTACGACCTGGGAAGGGAAATCATCCTCAACGTGGGCGGCTTCCCCTGCGGGGAGAAAACGATCCTCGAGGCGATAAACGAGTCGGGAGCGGTAGACCTACTCTTCCAGACCTTCCCCGAAAAACTCGAATATCACACCCCTTGGTCCGAGGGGAGGGAGTGCACTCACGTCTTCCGGGGATACATCGACGTAGACCTCGCCAACGAGCTCCTTCGAGAAAATGGACACGACGATCTCGAAGTTGTGGACAACGGGATCATTCACACCCTGGGAGACCTGAAAGACATCCCCGAAGTTCACGCCTATCATCTCCTGCCCAAAGGCGGTGGAAAGCCCGCCGGCCTGAGAAGAGACAGAGAGATAAGGGGTATCCCCAAGAGAGAGACCGTTGCCATCGGAGATGCCTTCGCCGACCTGGTCCTCGCTCCCGAGGTCGGGGCGCTCTTCTTGGTCAGAAACGCCTTGAATGGAAACGCCGGCCTAGCCGAGGAGATCACCAAATACGAGAATGTCTTCGTCACAGAGGAAGAGATGGGTCTGGGCTTCGCCGAGGTTATCGGCTATCTGGCGAAGGAGAAAACACAGTAGAAATGCATCAGCTTGCCCTCCCCTTCAAGCTTTTCATCGCCCTCTCGGCCACGACCTCGATTAGCTTTGCGGTATTGTTCATCGCCTCCTCCAGAGAGCTCGCCACATCCATGAGTGGAAAAACCTCGGTGATGCCGCGGTCATAAACAGCTTCCACACCATCGCCCACCTGTCCAACGATGGCGATTGTTGGAATGCCCATGCCCGCGGCCAGCCCGGCGACCCCGATTGGGGTTTTGCCCCGAATGGTCTGGATATCCATCTTCCCCTCGCCGGTGATCACAAGATCGGCCCCCCTCATCCTCGCCTCCAGACCCACGGTCTCGATGATCAGTTCTACACCGGATCTTATACGGGCATTCAGAAAAGCGATGAGACCCGCCCCTAAACCACCTGCCGCCCCTGAACCAGGAATATCCCCGATATTTTTGCCCAGGTCTCTTTGGATAATCTCAGCATAGTGAGCCAGTCCCTCGTCCAACTCCTCAACCATCCCAGGAGTAGCTCCCTTCTGAGGAGCAAAGACATGAGCGGCTCCATGAGGACCGCAGAGGGGATTGTCGACATCGGAGGCGACGATTATCTCCGTTCCCCCAAGGCGGGGATCGAGACCGGAGACGTCTATCTTAGCAATCTTTCTTAAGAGCTCCCCGCGCCCCAGGCCCAGCTCCTTCCCTGCACCATCGAAGAACCTGGCTCCAAGGGCCTGGGCCATCCCCATTCCCCCATCGTTGGTGGCACTATCTCCGATGCCGATAATGATCTCTCTGCAGCCATGATCCAAAGCCGCCCTGATTAGCTCCCCCGTGCCATAGGTCGTAGTCAGCATGGGATTTCTCTTGCTTTCGGGGGTCAAACGGAGCCCAGAGGCAGCGGCCATCTCAATCACGCAGGTCGCGGTGGGAAGATTGTGAGTTCTGAGCAGGATGCCGAAGTAGGCGTCCACGGGTTTGCCCAGGGGACCCGTCGCCCGGACGGGGACAATCTCACCGCCAGTGGCGCTCACCAGGGTTTCGACGGTCCCCTCGCCGCCATCGGCCATGGGGCAGAGAATGGTTTCCGCCCGAGGCAGAACCCTCTCGACCCCCTTTTCGATCGCCAGGGCAACTTCCTTCGCACCCAGACTCCCCTTAAACTTGTCAGGAGCGATCAAGATTTTCATATAAAAGGGTAAAGTCTGAAAACTGGACCAATCTGGTAAGATACTACCATGGTTCAGATGAAAGTAAAATGCCCAAGAT
>DNCG01000106.1 GCA_003491635.1 Actinomycetota bacterium | reverse complement strand
GACGAGGTCTGGCTTTCTCTCGGCTGTCGCGGCGATCTCCTGGTTTTCGGTGGTACTGGCCTCGGCGGTCTGCGCCATCGAGCTCGCGGTCTCCGGAACTTCTCCCCTGGGCGTGGCCCTTCCGGCCATGGTCGGGGTGCATGCCTTGATCGGCATCGGGGAGGCCATCATAACCACCGTTGTCGTGGCCGTGGTCTTGAGCGCCAGACCGGCTCTGGTGGGAAGCTACGATCTCCCGACCATTCCACACCCCGTGGGGGGTGAGATTCGATGAGCAAGAACATGAAAATCTTTATCTTCGTTGCCCTGCTGGTTTCGCTGTTTTTGGCCATATTCATCTCGCCCTTTGCCTCCCCTCATCCGGATGGCCTGGAGAGGGTGGCCGAGGACAAGGGCTTTTTGGAGAAGGGTGAGGAGTGGGTGGCGTGGAAATTATCACCTATCCCGGATTACGCCGTGCCCCGTTTGGGCGAAGGAGCTCTGGCGACGGGAGCGGCTGGACTGGTGGGAACCTTGATCGTCTTCCTGGTGGGATACGGCGTAGCCGTTCTCATTAAACCGAGATCGACGGATGCGCAGACAGAAAATCTAGGCGAGCAGCGAGAATAGCTGGCGTGAGACATTCTTATTTGGACCGCTATAGCAACTTGGATAGTCCTGTGCACCGGCTGGATGCCAGAGCGAAGATCGTGTTGTTCTTTACACTCACGGTTGTCTGCGTGACCACACCGGCCACGGCTTACTATGCCTTCGGGGGGTATCTGCTGGTTTTGCTGGTTCTCCTGCTGGCTTCGCGTCTACCCCTGAAGCACGTTTTTGGAAGGTCTCTCATAGTCGTGCCCTTCGTGCTCATGGTGGCGGCGTTCATACCCTTTTTAAAGACGGACGTGATCGGTGGGGGCTATAATCTGGGCGGAATAACCGTCTCCCGGAGCGGGCTTTTGGTTCTCTGGAATGTCGTCGTCAAATCATCCGTGGGTGTTCTTTCCACGATCTTGCTCTCCTCCACCACGCCCTTCGGCAGGCTCCTTAAAGGTTTTGAGCGACTTAAGGCGCCACATATCTTCACCACCATCGCCGCCTTCATGTATCGGTACTCCTTTGTCCTGGTGGATGAGGCCATGCGCATGAAGCAGGCCAGGGATTCCAGGAATTTTAAGGGAAAGTGGATATGGGACGCCAGGGCCATCGGCCACATGATTGGAAACCTGTTCATGCGCAGCTATGAGAGAGGGGAGAGGGTGTATCTGGCGATGCTTGCTCGGGGCTATGATGGAAGAGCGAGGACTCTGGAGGGGGAGAAAATCTCTGCACCCGACATCCTTTTTGTGATAGCGGTAATGACCCTGGTGGTCTTGGCGAGGGTTTTGGGAAGCCGAGGAATGCTTTTGTAATAATTGAGGTGAGCGATGCAGCATCACAAGGCGATCGAGATCAAAAATCTATGTTACACCTACCCGGATGGTACCGAGGCGCTGAGGAATATCGACCTATCGATCGAGAACGGTGAGTCGGTTGCCATCATCGGTCCCAACGGGGCGGGCAAATCTACCCTTATCCTCCACCTGAACGGTTTGTTGAGGGGGAAGGGCGAGGTCAGGGTATTTGACCTGCCCATCAATGACGAGAATGTGAGAGAGATCAGAAGGCGGGTGGGGGTGGTCTTTCAAGACCCCGACGATCAGCTATTTTCGCCAACGGTCTTCGACGATGTGGCTTTCGGTCCCCTGAACATGGGTTTACCCCGGGACGAGGTGGAAAGAAGGGTGGGAAAGGCTCTTGAGGCGGTGGGGATGGTTGGTTTTGAGAAGAGAGCGGCGTTTCACTTAAGCTTCGGTCAGAAGAAGAGAGTGGCCATAGCTACCGTTCTCTCCATGGAGCCCGATGTACTGGTGCTGGATGAGCCCTGGGGAAATCTCGATCCCCGGGGGAGAAGGGGCTTGCTAAATGTCCTTCATTCCTTGCCTGTGACTAGGCTGATCGTCACCCACGATCTCTTCTACACCATGGAGCTTTGCGACCGAGTAGTGATAATGGACGAGGGCAGGATTGTGGCCAGTGGCCCTCTTGGGCAAATATTGGCGGATGAGGGGATCCTGGAGGAACATGGTCTGGAGCTCCCCCAAACGGAGCCGAGGGCCCTGCCAACGGCTGATCGCAAGGTCTGGGGAAATCTTCGGTCGCTGAAGAAAAGCTAATTCATCGCTAATAGGAAGAGTCATGCGAATCGGAATCATCGCCGATATTCATTCCAATCTGGCCGCCCTCGAAGTTGTCTTGGGAGTCCTGGAGGACGTGGATGAGATCTGGTGTTTGGGGGACGTGGTCGGCTACGGACCTGACCCAAACGAGTGTATCGAACTCGTCTCAAAGGTTGCCCGGCGTTGTGTGGCCGGAAATCACGACCTGGGCTCGATCGGTGAGATAGACCTGGCCGATTTTAATTATGAGGCTCAGGCTGCCTGCTCCTGGACGGGCGAGCACCTTGAGGCCAAAAACCGGGATTACTTGCGAGGTCTGCC
>DNCG01000054.1 GCA_003491635.1 Actinomycetota bacterium | reverse complement strand
CACTCCCGACTTTTTATGCTCTATGCTCCCTGCTCAATTCCAAATTCCGAAATCATTCTTCCTTCTTCATTCTTCACTTATATTAGTGGTATCTATCTATCGCAAATTTTCCGATGGATACAAGCTCTTCTCTTACTTCAGGTTTGGAAAGAAGCCTCACACTATCGATGGCTCTCTCCACATATTTTTTTGCCTCTTCCTTAGACCTCTCCAACGCCCTGGTGTTGAGGATTATCTCCATTCCCCTGCGCACTTCCTCCTCGGTCAAGCTGGGGGACTCAATGGCCGCACACAACTCCCGCTCGAACCTCGTCTCCTCCAAAGCGAAAAGGATGGGCATCGTCACCGTTCCCTCTTTGAGATCGATCCCAACGGGTTTGCCCAACGATTCCTCGGTTCCGGTTATATCCAGCACATCATCGTAAATCTGAAAAGCCATGCCCAGATTATCCCCGTATCGCCCAAGGAAATCAACCTCTTCTTCCTCCGCCCCGGAGATCAATCCTCCCAGGCGACAGGAGGTCGCAAATAGTACCGCCGTCTTGCTCCAAATCATCTGAAGATAATCCTCCATGTTTTGATCAACCCTGTGAGCCATCTCCATTTGACGAATTTGCCCCAGACTGAGAATGTTCACCGCCTCGGCCATCATCCTCACGGCCTCTATTCCCCCGCTTCTCAACCCCGACAAAAGTACAAGGGCCGTAGCGAAGAGAAAATCTCCTGCGGCGGTAGCCACGTGCAAGCCCTTGGTCGAACTCACGGTGGGCAGTCCCCTTCGAAAATCGGCGCTGTCCACGATATCATCGTGAATCAGCGAGGCCATGTGAATCAACTCCACCGCCACCGCTGCGAGAATTAGGCTCTCAAAATCATAGGAGCCCACCTGGCCAGAGATCAAAACCAGAGCCGGTCTGAGCCTCTTTCCTCCTCCCCGAAGCATGGTTAAGGAAGCTTCACACAACTCTCCCTCGTCCGAGAAGACCACTCTCTCAAGCTCTTCCTCTACCCTCTTCAGATCCCGCATGATTCGGGATGATAAAGGAGAATCAGCCACAACTCACCTCGCCTTCTTTCCCAAGTGAACGGTCACAACTCCACCGGTCAAACCAAAATAATGCACATCCAAAAAGCCGATTTTCTCCATCATCCCTTTGAGCTCCTCCGGCCGATGGAATCGGTCTATGGACTCGGCCAGATACTTATACGAATCTATATCTCCGGTGATGAAACCCCCGATGAGAGGCAACATCTCAAAGAGGTAAAATCGATAAAGATGACCAAAAATACCCGAGGAAGGTCCGGCAAACTCGAGGCAAACAGCCCGGGCACCAGGTTTTATCACTCGAAGCATCTCTCCAAAAGCCCGATCGAGGTGAGCAACATTACGAGCACCGAATCCCATAATGGCGCCGTCGAAATAGTCGGCCGGGAAGGGCAGTTCCTCGGCATTGGCTTCCACGAACTCCACGCGATTCTCGATACTCCTGGCGGCGATTTTTCCTCTACCCACCTCGATCATCTCGCCGCAAAAATCAACCGCCGTGACCTTTCCCAAATCGCCGACGGCTTCGGCCAGACCGATAGCCAGATCGCCGGTTCCCGAACAAACGTCAATGACCCTGCCTCCCGAAGATATCTCCAGCTGCCGAACGGCAAAACTCCTCCACCAGCGGTGCAAGCCAAAGCTCAGAAGGGTGTTGGTCAGATCGTACCGCCTCGCGATGGAAGAAAACATCGACCGAACGATCTCCTCTTTGTCTACACCGGGACTCATTCGCTCCCCCCTACGATTCTGCTCGGTGTCATTACGGTGCGCAGGATGCCCATCAACCTGAAATTGAATAAACCGGCGTTGCGCAAGCGACCGCCGGTGAAGAGCTGAGTGAGCCAGTCCAACTCCTTATACCTTCCCGCCGTTGAAGCCACACTGTACTTGTCCACCCTCTTCTTAAGCCCCCTCAACTTGACCGCTCTGACCTCCGGATCGGGATCGCCCATTATCCCATCGATCTCCCTCATCACATCCATCTCATAGAGCAGTCTGGACTCCACCCGATGGGCCTCGGCTTCGCTGATCACCCCGTACTTGGTTTTCACCCTGTTTATCCCCAGCATGGCCTGATAGGTGCTTTCCACCTGCTCGCTTCGACTCATCCAAACGGTCTCGTAGTTGAGTATATACTTCCAGCTCGGCTGCAACAGAGCCCGTCGGTGCTCCTCCAAGGTTCTGTAGCGGATTTTGCAGCCATACTTCTCGGGATTTTCATAAATCAAGCTGCCCGGATCCACAAAAGGGGTCATCGGGGAAATGAACATGAGCACCCGCTTATCGCCATTGAACTTCCGATAGAGGTAATCGCAGTAGTCCACGGTCTCAAGGACGGAATCGGCCGTCTGATGGGGCAAGCCGGTCATATAGTAAATCTCAAATCTCTCCACACCATGCTTTAGGGCCCAGCCTATGCTCGCCTCAATCTCCTCATTTGTATAACTCTTACCCAAACCCTTTCTCACCTTGAGATCGTGGGATTCCAGAGAGGCCCCCATGCTGTAATGAGGTAAAGCATCTTGGGCCTTCTTGAAGAAAACCTCGGGCGGCGGAAGGAAGAACTCCAGGCCAACCTGATTGCTAATCTTCCCTTTTATGGCCTCTAAAAACCTATCAGCGTAGTCGTCTCCCGCCTGCCTCAAATCGCCCAGAACAAAGGTAGGACTCTTGAGAGTCCGTTGAATGCGCTTTATATCCTCGGCCACCAGCTCGGGATCCCTGTAAGCGATCTTTTTCCGGTTGTAAAAATTCTTCATGGTGTAGGCCGATCCGCCACAGAAAGTGCAGTTCCTCGTACACCCCTTGCAGGTGAGGGCCGCAGTCACCGGGTTCTTGAGCCAGTCCTTAAAGGGAAGGCAACCGACGAGGTCCCTGTACCTCACCACCGACTTCATAACGTGGCTGTAGTCGAGAACGATGTGGTTGATATCATCGGGCACGTGGGATAGGGGATTCTCATGGACCTCGCCATTGTCATCCTTCCAGGTGAGGTTGGGAACCGACTCATAACCCCTTTCATCGACCAGACCATGTCTGCCGTGCCTACCATGCCTGACGACAGGCAGGCCGACAGGCAGGCCGACAGGCAGGCAGTCCATTAGCCGTCTCAGTGGTTCTTCGGTGGAATCGCCCCTCATCACGAAATCTACCTGGGGATAGTTGATCAGCTCCCGGTGAAAATAAGTCGCGGAAAATCCACCGAAGATGACAGGGATCTGGGGATGATGCCTCTTGATAATTTTTGCCACTTCAAGACTACCGTGAGCGTGGGGAAGCCAGTGAAGGTCTATCCCGAAAGCCCTGGGTCTCAAGGACCTGATGAGCTCCTCGGCATCGAATCTTGCACTCTTAAGCATCCTCACCGCCAGATTGATTATGCGAACCCTGTAACCATAGCGGTTCAAGTACTCGGCGATGGTGCTGAAACCCACAGGATACATCTCAAAGATGGGAGCGGAGGGTATCAAATCGCTCACGGGCCCGTACATTATGGAAAGCTTTCGAAAGTCATAGACGCTGGGGGCGTGCAGTAAAATTAAATCGGTCTTGGGCACGAATGATCTCCTCTTAACTGGATTCAGGTCTACCCATCCACAGCAACATCAGAAAGCATTTTACAGCATATAATCTTCACGAAAAAGAGCTGAATTGCCTCACCTGAAATCTGCCCCAATTTGTATCGCTGCCTGCCCGCTTATGCCTCGCGGTGACAAGCGGACCTCAAGTAAAAATCTATCTGAAACTCCGTCCTGAGCGAAGCTGAAGGAAAGATCTGGGGTTGCCTCCCAAGATGGGATCCTCTAGCACAAAGACACGTTGCTATGCCGCTTTTGCCCTAAGGAACTAGGGAAGGAGAATTAAGAGGATTTAAGAAGGAAGCACCAACAGGAAGAAATCAAATATTTCGAACATATTTTTGCACGAGGCAAAGGAAGTTTGGGGGAATTTGCCCGGCCAAAAGAAAAGAGGGCAAACAAATCGCCCCCGCTTACTTCCGTCCGGGCCCTTATTGCCCTCTCAATTTAGCAAAGATACCTCTTCTTGCAAGAATAAGCAAGGCAATCAAGACCAGGAGCAAGATACTCAGCAAGGACACTAGGGCACGACCATTCCTTGAGATAATATCCTTGGCCTCGGAAATCTTCTTCTTTATGGTTTCGGAAAGAACAGCGGTTGAGGGTCCCTTGGGTCCTTCCTCTTCCAAAGAGGGTGCCTTAACCCTGCCCTCCTCGCCCTCCGGCGCTTCCGCTGCCTCTGCCGCCTCCGCTACCCCGCCCCGAACACGCTCCCTCATCTGAGCGGTGGGAAGATATGGAGAAGTTGCATGAACAGCCGTCCTATGACACTGCAGGCAGTCCCCGAATATGGTGTGCCCAACCTTGTGACAGTTTGAGCAGATAGAACTGGAGGGAACCACGGTCAACCCATGAATCGGTGTATGGCACTCCTTGCATCCCTTGCTAGCGTGCTGCTGTTGAGAATGGCAAGCCGAACATTCGGCGACCACATTCTGCGTCCCATGGTGGGGCGTCTTCAAATGGCACTTGACGCACTCGACCTTATTTAGATGTTTGCGCTGGGAGTGGCACTTATCGCAGTTGCCGGTCTGAGGATTGGCGCTGTGATGCGCCGCTGGATGGCACTTCGTACAGTCTCCCGCGCTAGCTTGAGCGGTGTGACAATCGGCGCATTTCTTTATCGTATTGGTTCCGCCGTGATGGGATACCACCACATGACAGGAGGTACACTGAACCTTTCCAGCGTGCAGACTGATGGCGTGGCAATCCCTACAATTCGTCGGAACCGTTGGGCTGGAAGTGTGAATTGCACCCTTATGACATCTCAAGCAATCCCCACCGCCAGCCTGAGCCCTGTGACAAGCCAAGCAAACTCGATAACTCAATTTAGCGGGAGAGGCCCGATGTTGAGGAACATCACTGTGACAACTCGTCCAGCAATAGGTCGAACCGGGATGCTGTCTTTCGGCGTGGCAGTTCTTGCAACCATTCCAGATGATGGTCCGATGGGCACCGGGATGACAGGAAGAATCAGTGCAGGCAACCCGGTTGGCATGATATTCTTTTCCAGTGTGACACTTCAGGCAGTTGCCGCCCGCGGGAACGCCCCCACCGCCGGGACCGCCTCCACCAGGCATGCCACCACCTCCAGGAGTTCCACCACCCCCGCCTGTACCACCTCCGCCGGTGCCTCCGCCTCCAGAGCCACCACCTCCGCTACCACCCGTGCCACCGGTGCCAGCGCTACCGCTGACCATTCCACCACCGGAACCTCCGCCGCCAGAACCGCCACCCGTCTTGCTCCCGGCCACACCCAGAGCGGTCCAGCCGAAAAGAAGGGTGGTTAGAAAAATCACCGCGAAGAAAACGCAGGCGAAAGCCACAAGTTTTCTTTTGGCCTTAGCGGACAGCTTCATCTCCACTCGCCTCTGATAAATCTTTCCACTTTTCACCTCAAATTATAACCCAATTTACACAAAAACACTACTGGTAGCGGTGGCACTCCCCGCCGAAGCAGCCCTGCGGACTGCCCGGATCATTTCCGTGGCATTTATTACAAACCACCGCGCCCCTGGTTTTTACCTCGTTGTAGTGCTTCCCGGCAAAATCAGCCGAGTGAGGCATCTCCAGACCATGACAATTCGCACACTCCGACGCTGGATGACACTTGTCACAAGTGGAGCGCTTTTCTGAAGCTAAAACCCCATGTAAGGCCATAAAACTGGCCGGATGAGGCATCTCTACACCGTGGCAATCCATGCAGAAGGCCCCGGAATGGCAACTGAAACAGTTTCTCTTGTTCGTCAGGTCAAGGCCGATGTGAATCTTCGGGTAAACCTTGGGCTCCCTCTTCTCGTGACAGAGATCGCACGCATCCGAAGCTTTCTTGCCGTCGTGGCACTTCATGCAACCGGACATCTCGGCCAAAATCTCCTCTCCCTTGTGCCCGACCTCCCGATGACAACCCACACACCTCTGAACCCTCGGCAGGTGAGAGCGGTGAGAAAACACCACCCCACCCTCCCGATCACCCAGTGTCTTAATCTTCGGGTGACACTTCAGGCAGATGGCGTTGCTCAACCCCGCCGAAGCCTGGCGGGACCTGGCCTCGGCCGAAAGAACCAGCAAACCCCCGATGATCACCAAAACGATGATTATGTTCGTTAGAACCCTCTTGTTTCTCATCTTCTACTTCCCATGTCCCTTATGGGCCTGGTGGCAGGCATTGCAATCCTCTCGATAGTGACACCTGTCGCAAGCATCCTCCCCCACCTTCTTCGTCAACCTATTGTGAGCAACTAAGAAGGTTTTGGGATGAGGCATCTCCAACTTGTGGCAGTCCCAGCAAATTTTCTCCTCCTCATGGCAGTTGGCACAAACACCCTTGTCGGTCAAGGCCAGTTTGCCGTGCTGCGCTGGAAAATCGGCGGGGTGAGGCATTGGAATCTTGTGGCAATTGATACAGAAGTCCTGAGTGTGACAGCTGTCGCAACTGGTCGGATACTTCGCCAACGCCGCGGGGTGAATCTTCCAGAAATTCGCGGGATGAGGCATCGTCAACCCGCCATGGCAACTAATGCAATCGTCTGCGGGATGACACGGATAACAAGGAACCAAGTCAAAGGCGGTTCTGCCCTTACCATGGCTCTCCTTCCAATCGAGCGGGTGAGGAAGCTCGTAGGGATGGCACCCATAACAATCCTCCGATTTGGGCAAAGGATCGATCTTATGCCCCTCGTGATGACAGATCTCGCAGGCAACTTTGACCAACCGATGGGCCTCATGAGAAAACCTCATTCCTCTGTCGCCCCCAGCAGGTAGGAATTCGGTCGCCGACTTCTCGAAATCGCCGTGACACCTGTCGCAGGATTTCTCGGCCAGCTTCGGCTGAGGCGGCTCAGCGATGGATTCAACAAACTGCCTGGTTGGAGTAGCCTTACAACCGGCGACAAAAATCAGGGCGAAGACGAGTATTACTAATTTCTCCTTCGTCGAAAGATTCATCACGGCCATCCCAGTATCTTTATCGGCCAACCCAAAAACAATAATAA
>DNCG01000062.1 GCA_003491635.1 Actinomycetota bacterium | reverse complement strand
GGGGTCGTAGACCCTCCAATCTCGGATAGAAATCTATTTCAAGAAACCTTCATAATGCCTCATGAGAAGCTGCGACTCGATTTGAACCATTGTCTCTAAGGCCACACCGACAATGATTAAAAGGGCAATTCCCCCGAAGTCCCTAAAGAAGGGGATGTTCAAGCCCGCAATAAACAACGTGGGCAAAACAGCGACCGCCGCGAGGAAAACAGACCCAGGTAGGGTAATCCTGCTCAAAATATGGTCGAGATGAGCAGCGGTGGGGCGGCCCGGTCTTACCCCCGGAATGAACCCCCCATACTTTCTCATATTATCGGCGATATCTATGGGGTTAAAGATGATCGCCGTGTAAAAGTAGGTAAAGAAGATGATCAGTAAGGCAAACAAGCTCAAGTATACGGGTGAGGTGGGAGTGAGAAAGTTCGCCGCCGACGTAAATATTTTGCCGGGAAAAAATTGAGCCAAAGTCATCGGGAAGAGCAAAACCGAGGAGGCGAAGATGATGGGTATCACGCCCGCCGAGTTAACCTTGAGGGGAATATATGTGCTCTGGCCACCGTACATCTTCCTGCCCACGATACGCTTGGCATACTGGACGGAAACCCTTCTCTGACCGCTCTCCACAAGCACAATCGCCGCTATGACCAGCAGGACAATGGAAATCAGGAGAAGTATCATGCCCATGGCCATAGCCGAGGAGGTCTGAACCTTGTAAGTTTGGATAAGAGCGTGGGGGAAGCGAGAGATTATGCTCACGAAGATTATCAGCGACATGCCATTTCCGATTCCCTTCTGCGTTATCAGCTCGCCCAACCACATTATGAGTACGGTTCCCGCCACCAGCGTGATGACAATCAAGGCTCTGGTCTGCCAGGAAAAAATTATGGGGATGCGAGCTTGCCGGAGTACCCCCTGCATGTAGAAGGTCAATCCAACGGATTGAACGAGAGACAGACCTAAAGTCATATAGCGAGTCCACTGGGTTATCTTTCGTCGCCCAACCTCGCCCTCCTTCGCCCACTGCTGAACGGTGGGAATCACAGCCGTCAATAGCTCCATGATGATGGCAGCGGTGATATAGGGCATTATGCCCAGGGCAAAAACGGCAAAGTGCTCAAAGAGGGCCCCACCGGAGAAAAGATCCAAGAAACCGAGCAGGCCACCACGAGCGGCCTGCTCGGCCAACTGCCCGATGGCCTCCACACTCACTCCAGGAACAGGAACATATGCACCAAGCCGATAAACGGCCAAGATGCCAAAGGTAAAGAGGATGCGCTTCCTTAAATCGGGAATTTTAAAGGCGTTTTTAACGGCCCCTATCAACTGATTACCTCAGCTTTCCCACCAGCTTTTTCTATCTTTTCCGCCGCCGCTTTACTAAAGGCATGGGCTCGAACGGTAAGGGCTTTGGTGATTTCTCCCTCTCCCAATATCTTGACGGGCAAACCTTTCTTCACCATCCCCTGCTGCAACATCACTTCAGAATCGACAACGGATCCGGCCTTGAAAACATCAAGCTTTCCCGCATTCACGGTAGTAAAAACTTTTCTGAACGGGTTCTTGAAACCCGGGAGTTTGGGCAACCTCTGGTACAGAGGAGTTTGTCCACCCTCAAAACCAGGCCTTATGTTCCCTCCGGAACGAGCCTTCTGGCCTTTGTGGCCTCGTCCAGAGGTTCCTCCACGACCCGATGCCTGACCCCGTCCAACTCGTTTCTCTTTTTTGACCGCACCTTTCGGTGGCCTCAACTCATGCAATCTCATCGCTACTGCTCCTCACCCTCTAGAACATCGCTCAATTCCATCGCCACTGTCATCCTATCTCCTCCACACGCACCAGGTGGCTCACTTTCCTCACCATACCCCTTATCTCTGGCCTATCCTCATGTTCAACGCTCTGACCCATTCTCCTCAAACCGAGGGCACGAATTGTAAGTCTTTGGGATCTGGGTCTTCCTATTATGCTTCTTACCTGGGTTATCCTTAATTTAGAGGCCATTGTTAATCACCGATAACTTCTTCAATCTCTTTTCCCCTGAGCCTGACCACGTCTTCCACCGTCTTCAGGCTCTTGAGGGCTACCCTCGTTGCCTTGGCCACATTGATAGCATTGGGCGAGCCCAAGGATTTCGCCAGAACATCCTTTACCCCACTCAATTCCAAAATGGCTCTCGCCGCCCCTCCGGCGATGATGCCAGTTCCTCTGGAAGCGGGTTTTAGTAAAACTTTGCCCGCTCCGAAATGACCTATGACCTCATGGGGGATGGTGGAGCCGGTGAGAGGAACGGTGAACAAGTCCTTCTTCGCTCTCTGAACCGCCTTCCGAACAGCGACGGGAACTTCACTCCCTTTGCCCATGCCAACACCCACGTGGCCTTGGCCATCACCGACAGCCACCAGGGCGCTGAGACTGAACCTGCGGCCTCCCTTTACGACCTTAGCCACCCTGTTGATGTAAATCACCTTCTCATTGAGTTCCAGCTGATTCGGATCCAACTTTTGCACTCCACCCTCCCAATTCTAGAACTTGAGGCCCATCTCGCGAGCCGCCTCCGCCAGTGCCTTCACGCGCCCATGATAGAGATAGCCTCCACGATCGAAGACGACCTCCTTTATTCCCTTAGCCAAAGCTCTTTCGGCAATCAAAGCACCCATTTTTCGGGCAGCCTGGATGTTTCCACCCCGAACAATTTCCTTTCTTGAAGCGGGGTCAAGCGTTGAAGCAGAAACTAGAACCCGACCTTCCGTATCATCCACTATCTGAGCATAGATATGAAGATTACTTCTAAACACGCACAACCTGGGCCTGCTGGGAGTACCAAAAATTTTTCTGCGTATCCTCTTGTGTCTCCTTAATCTTGCTACAACCGCTTTGGAAGTTTCCCCCATCCAACTCCTCCAATGACTCCAAAATTCCCTTACGTTACAGCCTTACCAACTTTACGTTTGATGCGCTCACCCACATATTTAATGCCCTTGCCCTTATAAGGCTCCGGCTTTCGGACGCCGCGGATCCTGGCTGCAACATCACCAACCAGTTGCTTGTCCGCTCCCTTAACCACAATCTTTGTGGGTGAAGGCAGCTCAATCTTTACTCCCTCGACCTTGGGGATAGTCACCGTGTGAGAGTGCCCAACCTGGAGTTCCAGATTCTCCCCTTTTTTAACGGCGCGATAGCCCACTCCCGTTATTTCCAAACTCTTCTCAAAACCAGAACTTACTCCCGTTATCATGTTCGCTATCAGTGTTCTGGTCAAACCGTGAAGAGACTTGTGCCGTTCACTATCGGACTGTCTCTCCACGTATATTTTGTCTTCCTCTCTCCTGATAGTTAGACCATCGGGAATGACCCTGGACAAACCACCCTTGGGTCCCTTTACGTTGAGGGTGGATCCATCCATCCGAACTTCAACACCATCCGGAATGGTTATAGAAGTGTTGCCCACTCTCGACATTTTTGCCTCCACTTCAGAAATCAGATTCAAGAAAGATTGTCACAAACTCGGCCCAGATAACCGGCACTTGAAGATAACTACCAAACGAAACAGATTACCTCTCCACCTACCCCTTCCCGGAGAGCACGTTTATTGGTCATCCAACCCTTTGATGTGGAGAGAATCGCAATTCCCAACCCACCTAACACTCGAGGAATCTCGTCCTTCCTGGCATAAACCCTCAAGCCAGGCTTGCTGATCCTTTTGATCCCGGTGATCACTCTTTCCTTGTTCGGGCCGTATTTCATCTCGACACGAATTGCATCGTGATTGTTCGCCTTCACAACCTGATAGTCTCTTATGTAACCCTCTTCCTTGAGAATCTTGGCAATCTCGACCTTTATCTTCGAGGTGGGGACCTCTACCATCTCATGATGGGCAGTATTCGCATTGCGAATTCTGGTGAGCATATCAGCAATAGGATCGGTCATCCCCATATCAAATACCTCCAATCATCTCAAACAGAGATTAAATCCTAAATTCTAAGCACGAAATCCTAAACAATATCTAAATTCCAGGACTCATTTTTACCTTTTCTACTACAGAAGAACCGTGAACCCTGAATCAACTTACAGGCCTACCAGCTCGCCTTGGCGAGACCGGGAATTTCTCCTCGATGAGCCAGCTCCCTCAAACAAATTCGGCATAGACCAAACTTCCTGAAATAACCACGTGACCTGCCACAGCGGGCACACCGATGATAAGCGCGCACTCGGTATTTTTGCCCTCTTCTCTGCTTTTCTACTAGTGACTTCTTCGCCAAGTCTTCCTCCCGTCAAAGGTATCCGCCAATTTCACTCCCCTTTAAAGGGGAATCCCAATCTCTTCAATAATGCCTTTCCCGATTTATCATCCCTGGCCGTAGTGGCAATGGTAATATCCATCCCCCTAATTTTTTGAACCTTGTCGTAATCCACCTCAGGAAATATCAACTGCTCATCCACGCCAAATGTATAATTTCCTCTTCCATCGAATGATCTGGGAGAGAACCCTCGAAAATCCCTGATCCTTGGCAAGGCGATGGTAAAGAGTCTATCCACAAACTCATACATCCTATCCCCTCGGAGAGTCACCTTACACCCTATGGGCGCACCCGCCCTAATCTTAAAGCCGGCGATGGACTTTTTGGCCCTTGTGACCAGCGGCCTTTGCCCAGTGATCACCGCTAGGTCCTCCATCGCCGCGTCCAGAGCTTTCGAATCCTGGGCTCCCTCGCCCACACCCATGTTCACGACCACCTTTTCCAGACGAGGAACCTGCATGGGACTAGAAAAAGAGAGCTCCTTCATTAAAGCAGGGATTATTTCCCTCCGAAATCTCTCCCGGAGACGGGGAACATACTTTTCTTCCCTCGTTCCCTCGGCTTTCCGGACGACCTTTTTCTCGGCTTTCGCCTTTGTTTTTGCCTTCGCCACTTTACCCTCTGCTTTTTTCGAGCCCATTTGGTTTGTCTCCTCGATACCCCTTCGATATCCAACGAAACATTAAAATCATTTAGGCTTTATCGGCATCCTCTCCACATTTCCTGCAGACTCTGACCTTCACGCCCTTGGATGTCTTCCGAAGACCAACCCTCGTCGGCTGGTTGCAGTTGGGGCATATCAACTGCACATTGGACACGTGAACTGTTCCCTCTCTCTCCACTATCCCACCTTGAGGATCTTTTTGTGTGGGACGCATATGCCTCTTCACTAGGGCAACGCGCTCCACGATCACTCGCTCCCTTTTGGGAAAGACGGCCAGAATCTTGCCCTTTTTTCCCCTGTCTTTGCCGGCAATCACCAACACTTTGTCGCCTTTTTTGACACCCAGTTTAGACATCTAAAGTACCTCCGGTGCCAATGAGATCAGCTTCATGAAATTCTTATCGCGCAATTCGCGCGCCACCGGACCAAAGATGCGGGTTCCCCGCGGATTTCTAGCATCACCGATGAGCACAACCGCATTTTCATCAAACTTTATATAGGAGCCATCCGAACGTCTCAACTCTTTTTTGGTGCGGACGACGACCGCACGAACAATGTCACCTTTCTTGACGGCGCCACCGGGCATGGCCTCTTTCACCGTTCCCACTACGACATCCCCAACCCTGGCATATTTACGATTGGAGCCCCCCAAAACCCTGATACACATGATCTCTTTGGCTCCGGTATTATCCGCAACTTTAAGCCTTGTCTGTTGTTGAATCATCCCTCGACACCTCTGTCCAGCATCAAAACCGAATAAATGTTGCTCCACTCTCACCCGCTGCAGAACCCGATAAACGAATGGATCGCATCGGACGGACGAACCTTACTTCGCCTTCTCGACTACGGAGACCAAACGCCACCTTTTATTTTTGCTCAAAGGACGGGTCTCCATTATCGTCACCAAATCTCCCACCCGACATTCGTTCTTCTCATCATGGGCCTTGAGCTTCGAAATCTTCTTGACCGTCTTCCTGTATAGAGGATGTCGAACTAAGGTCTCCACAGCGACCACTATTGTCTTGTCCATCGAACCACTAACTACTCTGCCGACCCTCACTTTTCGGCTGCCCCGCTGTACCATTAAGCCTCCTTAATCTCCTGGAGTTAAAGATCCAAGCTCTATAGCTTGTCGGCCGCCTTGAGCTCCCTCTCCCTGATTACAGTTTTAATCCGAGCTATATCCTTACGGACTTCCTTTATCTTCAGAGGGTTATCCAACTGACCCGTGGCCAATTGGAATCGCAAATTGAAAAGTTCCGTTTTGACCTCATTCAATTTCTGTCTCAATTCCTCATCGGAAAACTCTCGAATCTCTTCACCCTTCATGAAACCTCGCCACCTAACTCCTCCCGTTTGATGAACCTCGTCTTGACGGGCAATTTATGGGCAGCCAACCTCATGGCCTCTCTGGCCACCTTCTCGCTGATACCAGACAACTCGAACATCACTCTGCCCGGTCTGACCACAGCAACCCAGTATTCCGGTGAACCCTTGCCGCTACCCATTCTGGTCTCCGCCGGCTTTTTGGTCACAGGTTTATCGGGGAAGACATTTATCCAGACCTTACCTCCCCTTTTAATGTATCGAGTCATGGAAATTCGAGCCGCTTCTATCTGTCGGTTCGTTATCCATCCCGGTTCGAGGGCCTGAAGTCCGTAATCCCCAAAATGTACTTCGGTACCACCTTTGGCCCTGCCCCTCATTCTCCCTCTCTGAACCTTGCGATGTTTTACCTTCCGAGGCAAAAGCATTTCTTAGGCCTCCTCAGAATCGTTTACTTTCTCTTTCTTTGCCTTCTTCCCCGCCTTTTTTGCCTTCGTCTCACTTTCTCGAACTTGCTCCTCAGCCTCTTCCTTCGCTTCCTCCTTCGCATAGGGAAGAATGTCGCCCTTGTATATCCAAACCTTGACCCCAATACACCCGAAGGTGGTATGAGCCTCGGCAAGCCCATAATCTATATTCGCCCTGAGCGTGTGGAGAGGGACTCTGCCCTCTCGATACCAGGCGCTCCGAGCCATCTCCGCTCCACCCAATCTACCCGCGCAGGACACCTTCACTCCCTGTGCTCCCGCCTCAAGGGCCGCGGTAACCGCTCTCTTCATGGCCCGCCTGAAGGAAACCCTCGTCTCCAACTGACCAGCCACACTTTGAGCAACCAAGGTGGCATCCAGCTCCGGCTTTCCCACCTCTTGAATGTTTATTTGAACTTGCTTATCGGTCATCTTCTCAAGCTCAGCGCGGAGGATATTCACCTCCGCACCCTTCCGGCCAATCACGATGCCCGGTCGAGCGGTATAAATATCAACATTAATCCTATCGCCCGCTCGCTCTACCTCGATCCTGGATATAGCAGCCCGAGCGAGTTTCTCGCCGACGTGCCTCCGAATGGCCACATCCTCCTGTAAGTTCTTGCTGTAATCCTTGGTAGCAAACCAGCGGGATCTCCAGTCCTCCGTTATGCCCAGACGCAAGCCAATCGGACTAACTTTTTGCCCCACGTTTTACCTCCCCCGTCTCCTGTTTCCCAAGAACGACGGTGATGTGGCTGGTCCTTTTATGAATCCTGCTCGCCCTTCCCATCGCCCTGTGCCTAAACCGCTTGAGAGTTGGCCCTTGATTTACATAGGCTTCCACGATGTACAAACTTTCCCTCTTCAAATGATGATTCTTTTCGGCATTAGCCGCAGCAGAATTAACCACCTTAGAGACGATCCTTGCCGCCGCCTTCGGGGAGAATTGGAGAAGCGCCAGAGCCTCCTCCACCCCTCTACCTCTAACTAGATCGATCACCTGTTGAGCCTTCCTGGGAGAAACACGAACATACTTCGCCACCGCCCTTGCCTTGGTTTCCTCCGCGGAAACCTTCGGTTTCTCAGCGGGCGCAGTTTTCTCTTTCCCCGCCTGCGGCGGGGCTACTGCCTTCGCTTTCCTTTTCCTCGGCGCCTTCTCGGCTTGCTCTTTAGCTCTAGCCATTAGATCCCCCAAGATATGCCCTAGACATAATTCCAGAAAGTAGTTCGCAAATCCTAAATTCTAAATCCCAAACAAATTCAAAACGGGAAACATTCTTCAAGATTCAAAAAGGCAAGTTTTGAACATTTTGAT
>DNCG01000123.1 GCA_003491635.1 Actinomycetota bacterium | reverse complement strand
TCTCCTTGATTTTTCGAGCTTTTTAAGCTATCATAACTGTAAGTTTTTGGTATTTGCCTGAAGGGGAAAGATCGCCCAGGAAAGGATGAAGAATGCCTCTCTCGGAAATTCCTCAGACTGAGGTCGTTGATCGCATCAAGAGTGATCTTGAGACTTTGGTGGGTTCGAAGATGAGACTTCGCGCCAATTTGGGGCGGTGTAAGATTGTAGAGAGAGAGGGGATATTGGAGGAAATCCATCCCAACCTCTTCGTGGTGAAGGTGGATGAGGAAAAAGAAAGGCCGCGAAGGGTCTCTTACAGCTATGCTGATGTATTAACCAGGACTGTCGAGCTCACTCACCCTCAGAGCGGTGAAAATCTGCTTCCGTGGTTGCACTGACGACCGACGATTTGGAGATGCTTTCATACGACTTTAGTTAGGCAAACCCCCGCCGCTGGCGGGGCTTTTTAATTTGGGGTATCTTCTGAAGGTACAATGAAGACGCTTGAACTTAGAGCACATGCTAAGATAAATCTGTACCTTGATGTTCTGGGGAAGAGAGGGGATGGCTACCACGATATTCAAAGCGTAATGCAGAGCCTCGAGCTCGCAGACGAGATCTCTCTCTCGGAAGAGTCCATGGATATCGGGGTGGTTTGCAGTTTCCCTCTTCCTCGAGAGGAGAATCTGGTTTGGAAGGCGGCAAAACTTCTTCGGGACGAGGTGGGGGTGGAGCGCGGCGCCCTCATAGAGATCACCAAGCACATCCCCGTCGCGGCTGGTCTGGCCGGGGGGAGTGCCGACGTGGCCGCCGTGTTGATGGGTTTAAATCTTCTCTGGGATCTTGATCTCTCCCATGATCGCCTTCTCGATCTGGGGGAGAGGATCGGCGCCGATGTTCCCTTTTGCCTCAAAGGGGGGACATGCTTGATGGAGGGAAAGGGAGAAAGAGTCACTTCGGTGGCCAGTCTGCCTCATGTCTGGGTGGTCGTCGCCAAACCGGATTTTGAGGTCTCAACGGGTTGGGCCTATGACCGCCTCGATCGGATGGGGATATCCTCCCTCCTGAGTATTTCGGAGATGTTGGCCGCTTTAGAGAGGGGGGATTTGAGGGAGATCAGCTCACTCCTGGCTAATATCTTTGAGAGGGTGATGATTGAGGAGCACCCGGAGATAGAGAGCTTAAAGAAAAAATCCATCGAGGCCGGGGCACTGGGTGCATTGATGTCGGGCAGTGGCCCCAGCGTCTTCGCTTTGTTTGAGGGGAGGAAAGAGGCCGAGAAGGCTGCCCGGTTGCTTGAGCATCTTTGTTCAACGGTTATCGTCACGACCACTTATCCTTGCGGATGGGACATTCTTTGCTGAAAATAAAGAGGAGCGTCGAGGTCGACGACGAAAATATTGATTGTTTCCTGGTGGGGTTCGTATGCAAAAGGTTGATGCTATAGTATTGGCGGGTGGGGGTTTAAAAGGAATCTCCGGCGAGGAGACTCCCTTTAAGGGGCTCCTGCCCATAGGTGACCGGCTCATGCTCGACTACGTGGTTGAGGCCCTCAAGGGTTGTTCGAGGATCGGCAGGATAGTCGTGGTTATTCCCTCAGCCGAAGGGGTGGCGTTGCCCGAGGGTGCGGAGTTCATCTTAAACGACGGTTCTCTCACGGACAATATTTATGCTGGGATGGGGCATTTAAAGACGGATAGAATGATACTTCTTGTTTCGGGAGATATTCCTCTCCTCACGACCGAGGCGGTGGACAATTTCCTCGAGTGTTGCGAACGGGAGAAAGCTCAAGTATACTATCCCATCATTCCCCAAAAGGATGTGGAGAGGTGCTTCCTTGGGGTGAGGAGGACTTATGCTGCTCTCAGAGAAGGCACTTTTACGGGTGGGAATTTGACTTTGGTCGATCCGGGGCTTTTTGAGAGCAACAGAGATTTACTGGAAAGGTTGTACGGTTTTCGTAAAAGCCCCCTGAAGTTGGCACGGGTTTTGGGTTTTAGTTTCGTCCTCAAGTTTTTGCTACATCTGTTGACCATAGAGGCGGCGGAGAAGAGACTATCGGATTTGATCGGGGGCCAAGGACGGGCTGTAATCACTCCTTACCCAGAGATTGGTATGGATGTAGACAAGGATTCTGACCTGGAATTGGCCAGGCGAATCTTGAGTTGAGGGAGGCGGGCTATGAAGGTGGCTATAATCACGGAAGATGCACCACTGCCGGTTGGTCGCTATTCGCAGGCCATCAAGGTGGGTGGTTTTATCTTTGTCTCTGGGCAAATTCCCATTGATCCAAAAACTGGCGAGATGGTGAAAGGGGGTATTGAGGAACAAACTAGACGGGTGCTTGAAAACATCAAAGCTATTTTGGAGGCGGGCGATGGTTCTTTAAGTAAGGTGGTGAAGATCTCGGTATTCTTGCGGAATTTGGTTGATTTCGGAAAGGTCGATGCCATTTTTGGAGAGTATTTTCCCTTGGAGCCGCCGGCTCGGGAAACGGTGGAGGTCTCTCGGCTTCCAAAGGATGCCAGCATCGAGATCTCTGCCATCGCTCAAATAAATCCGTAAAGTGAAGGGGTGTAAAGATGGAGATCACGAGAGTAGTTGTTCGACCTGTGGATAGAGAGAAGGTAAAGGCCGTAGCCAGTGTAACTTTCGACGACGAGTTTGTGGTGCACAATCTACGGATAGTCGAAGGCGAAAGAGGATTATTTGTGGCTATGCCCAGCCGGAAGCTCCCCAGTGGAGAGTTTCGAGATGTTGCCCACCCTGTTACCATGGAGACCAGGGAGAAGATCCAGATAGCGGTTCTGAGGGAGTACGAGAGAACTTGCCTGCCCGAGGAGACCGA
>DNCG01000014.1 GCA_003491635.1 Actinomycetota bacterium | reverse complement strand
TAAGTGGCAAAACTACCGAATATGAGACACAATCCTCAGGGGCGATAAGCTTTGACTATCCTCTTTTACTGTGTTAAACTGGGAAAACCCGACTCATGGGGGTCTTTTGATAAAAGATCGACCTCGCCGAGAGAGGCATTCTTCCTTGTAATCCAAGGAGTCCATTCGTGGTCCTTCCCATCACGGCCAGAGTAAACGAGGAAAATCACCTGGAAATCGGCGGATGCGATGTCGTCGCACTTGCACGACGATTTGGCACCCCCCTCTTTGTCATGGACGAAGAGAGCATTCGCTCCCAATGCAAGCGTTACCTCAAGTCTTTCGGGAACTTGAGCCCCGACACCGAGGTCGTCTATGCCGGTAAGGCTTTCCTTTCCTTGGTCATGTGCCAGATAATTCACCAGGAGGGTCTTTCCCTGGATGTGTCCTCCGGCGGTGAACTTTACCTGGCTCACCGCTCGGGCTTTCCGATGGAGAAGACTTTCTTCCATGGTAACAACAAGACCCCCGCGGAGCTTGAGCTCGCTCTGGATCTTGGTGTCGGGAGGATAGTCGTCGATAGCGACAACGAGCTTGATCTTTTAAATAGATTGGCGAAGAAAAAGGGCAAATTGGTGAAAATTTTACTGAGGATTACCCCGGGAATTGTTTCTTCCACCCATGCCCACATTCAAACTGGAGGAGTCGATTCGAAGTTCGGCTTCGGTTTGGCCGATGGTGTGGCTTTGGCCGCAGTCAAAAAAGCTCTTTCCTTGAACTGGCTGGAGCTGGTCGGCTTCCACATCCATATAGGTTCTCAGATATTTCTCCTCCATTCCTACGCCAAGGCGATAGAGGCGATAATGGAATTCATTCAGCTGGCCAGAGAGGAAGTTGGCTTCGTTGCCAGGGAGCTCAATACCGGTGGGGGTTTGGGGATAAAGTATAAGGTGACCGACGAGCCCTCGACCATTGAGGAGTATGCCTGGGTTATCGTGAGAGGTGTCGAGGGAGAGGCCAAGCGGTTTGGTCTTCCCGCACCCAAGATAATGATAGAGCCCGGCCGATCTATCGTGGGGAATGCGGGGGTTACCCTTTACACAATAGGTACCATCAAGGAGATACCCGGGATTAGAACCTACGTCTCCGTCGATGGTGGAATGTCCGACAATCTCCGACCGATGCTCTACGGTGCCGTCTATGAGGTGATGATCGCCAATAAGGCTGGCGATAAACCCGTAGTTAAAGTTACAGTAGCGGGAAAGCACTGTGAGTCGGGGGATATTTTAATTAAAAATGCCAGGCTCCCCCGCGTGGAAGTCGGGGACGTTCTCTGTACACCCGCCACGGGTGCTTACGGCTATGTGATGGCAAACAACTATAATAAGCAACCTCGTCCGGCTGTTGTGCTGGTGAAGGATGGTAAGGCGAAGTCGATCATTCGAAGAGAAACCTACGACGATTTGCTGAGGTTGGAGGAGAGATGAAAAAAGATATCAATATCGGTCTTCTGGGTTTGGGAACCGTTGGGTCGGGAGTCTACAGGATTTTAACCCGACACCGCGATGATTTTCGTCTCAAGGTGGGAGCGGATCTCAATATCAAGGCCATCCTGGAGAGGGATATCTCTAAGGCCGATGCCGTGGGCGCGGACAGGAGTTTGGTCACCACTGATGCCCCCAGCATAATCGGTGATCCCGACATCGACATCGTGGTCGAGGTACTTGGAGGCGTCGAGCCGGCCAGGACCTTCATCTTACAGGCCATCGAATCCGGCAAGCACATCGTGACCGCCAATAAAGAGCTCTTGGCCGATCATGGCAGGGATATCTTCGAGGCGGCCGACGCCAAAGGGGTTGACGTCTATTTTGAAGCCAGTGTGGGAGGGGGGATTCCAATAATCCATCCCCTCAAGGAGTGTTTGGCCAGCAATAAAATTATTAAGGTCATGGGAATAGTCAATGGTACCACTAACTATATTCTCACCAGGATGGCGGAGGAGGGCTGTCTCTTTAAGGAGGCCCTAAAGGAAGCCCAAGCTAGAGGATATGCGGAGAGAGATCCCAGTGCCGATATCGAGGGTCGCGACGCAGCGGCTAAGATTGCCATCCTTGCCTCCATCGCTTTCAATAGCAGGGTGACGTCGCCGGATGTTTACATGGAAGGTATTTCGGGGGTGACACCCGAGGATATCATGTATGCTGGCGAGATGGGGTATGTGATCAAGCTGGTCGCCCTGGCCAAAGAGGAAAAGGACGGATTGGATGTTCGAGTCCATCCCACGATGATTCCCAGAGATCATCCTCTGGCTTCTGTCAGGGGGGTTTACAATGCCATCTTTGTGGAGGGGGATGCCGTTGGAGAGGTTATGTTCTTTGGACCGGGGGCGGGGAGTATGCCCGCTGCCAGTGCTGTAGTGGGAGACGTTCTCGATGTGGCCAGGAACCTCCAGTACGGGCGAAGTGGGAAGGTCGGTTGCACCTGCTTTGAGACCAAGAAGATAAAAACAATAGGGGAGATCAGCAGCGGTTATTATCTCCTCATGAATGTGGTGGACAAGCCCGGGGTACTGGCCAAGATCGCCAAGGCTTTTGGAGACAATGATGTGAGTCTCGCCAGCGTGATACAGAAGGGTCCACGGGGGGCCAATGCGGAGTTGGTCTTCATCACCCACCTGACCCGTGAGAAGAATCTTAGAGCTGCCCTGAAGGTGATCGAGGGGCTGGATGTGGTCAACAGGGTCTGCAATGTTATCAGGGTGGAGAATTCCGGTGACTAAATGGAGAGGCATCATTGAAGAATACCGAGATTTTTTGCCCGTCTCGGATAAGACTCCCGTTGTAACCCTGCTCGAAGGGGGGACCCCCTTAATCCATGCTCGCCGGTTGAGCGAGGAGTTGGGCCTGGAGATCTTTCTGAAGTACGAGGGCCTCAATCCCACCGGTTCCTTCAAGGATCGGGGAATGACCATGGCCATCAGTAAGGCATTGGAGGAGGGAGCGGTTGCAGTGATGTGTGCTTCCACCGGGAACACCTCGGCTTCGGCGGCGGCCTACGCGGCCAGAAGCGGCCTTAAGTGCCTTGTGGTCATTCCCTGTGGCAAGATAGCCCTGGGCAAGCTGGCCCAGGCTCTGATGCACGGGGCCAAGGTGATTGCGATCAAAGGGAATTTTGATGCTGCCCTAAAGATCGTCAGGGAGTTGACCGATAAACATCCTATAGCCTTGGTCAATTCTCTCAACCCATACCGGTTGGAGGGGCAAAAGACCGGTGCCTTTGAGGTCTGTGATGTCTTGGGCGATGCCCCTGATTATCTGGCCATACCCGTGGGAAATGCCGGAAACATCACTGCCTACTGGATGGGTTTTCGCCAGTATTACGAGGCTAAAATATCCAAGAGGCTTCCCAGAATGATCGGTTTTCAGGCGGAGGGGGCAGCCCCCATCGTTAGAGGCTACCTCATAGAGAAACCGGAGACCATCGCCACCGCCATCAGAATAGGCAATCCTGCTAGATGGAAGGAGGCGGTTGAGGCGGCTTCCTCCTCGGGTGGTTGGATAGATATGGTTAGCGATGATGAGATACTCTCCGCATATGGTTTGTTGGCTTCCACCGAGGGCATCTTCGCTGAGCCCGCCTCCGCGGCTTCCATCGCCGGGGTGAAAAAATTTGTGACAACGGGGAGGATCGAAAAAGGTGCCCGGGTGGTCTGTGTGCTCACTGGACACGGTCTTAAGGACCCGGACATCGCGATAAAAGCTGGTGGCAAAATTATTGAAGTTCAGGCAACAACCGAGGCGGTGGAAAGCATTGTGCTCTAAGGCAACGAAGAATGAAGAATGAAAAATGAAAAATGTCTTTAAATCCCTAAATCATTCTTAATTCTAGTGGCTGTCATCTGTGAACTGTCAACCAATTCTGCATAACAATTAATAAATTACTAATAACGAATTCCGAATAACTAATTTCTGGCAACTGGTAGCTGGAAGCTAGGACCTGCCCGCCAGTGCCAGGCGTTGGCAGGCGGGGCTGGAGGCTTTTTATGAAGTACGTTGTGTTG
>DNCG01000007.1 GCA_003491635.1 Actinomycetota bacterium | reverse complement strand
CGATTGTTTGCTTTTAAGTTTTAAAAACGCAAAAGTTTATTTACGATTTGTAGATCGCTATCTCGAAGTGATAACCCCTCTTTCTGAGCTCCACCATTTCCTTAAAGGGCAAGGATTCAAGGATCAATCTAACCTCGTACATGGTCAAGCTCTTCTCCATGGCCCTTCTCTTCCTGGAAAATTCTTCGGGATCAAGCTTTTCCCTTTCTTCTTCTAGCTCTCGGAGCGCCTCTTTTCTAACATCCAGTATAAGAGCAAGACCACCGCCGGCAAGGACGCGATAAACTTCACCTAGAGCCCTGGATATGTCGGGAACACATTTGATCATCCCATGAGACACCACCAAATCGAAGAAGCCATCCTCGAATGGGATGTCCTGGGCATCCCCCAGCTTGAAGTCGAGATTGGTTAAGCTCTTTGAACCCCTCTGAGATCGAGCATAATCCAACATATCAGGGGAGAGATCGACCCCCACCACCTGAGCCTGGGGAAACCTTTTTGCCAGTTCAATGGCCAGGAAACCCGGTCCGGTGCCCAAATCCAAGATCCTCCGGGGTTTGCTACAGAAACCCTCGCGGGACAACTCCAGCAAAGCCCTCTCAACGAGGGGCCGATAGACCTTCTTCACCTTACCCCGCCCGAGAAGGGCTTCGGCGTAGTTCTTCACCCTCTCCTTGCCCAGTAGCGGTCCGAGAAACTCTTTCCCTTTCACAATTCACCCTCGGGACGTAAAACGTCCCTCGCAAAGCCTCCCCTGGAAATAGGGCCTCATTCTCTCTTTTGTTTGGTGGGACAACCGGGATCGATGCAGAGTATCCAGGGCTTACTGCGAGACAGCACCTTAACCCTGGGGGCCCCGCAGGCCTCACAGGTCTCACCCAAAGCAATCACCTCTCCATACTGGGGAAGAGGATAAGAGGTGCTACAAGCTGGATAACCCGCGCAGCCAACGAATCTCTTTCTCGTCTTCTTCGCTCTGATTATCCTCAATTCCCGACCGCAGCGGGGGCATTTGCCCACGACCCTATCCCCCCTGATTCCCTCCCTTATTTCCGAGGCCACTTCTTTCTTGTTCTTTTCTAAAGCGAGCATCACGCCAACAAGCATATCCCTGGAACGCCCAACGACCGCTTCCCTGCTGACTCTTCCCTCAGCGATTGCATCCATATCCTTCTCCAGCGAGGCTGTCATCTCAGGAGTTGAAATCTCTCGAGCGTATCTCCCCAAGGCCTCGGCCACAGAGAGCCCCATCTCCGTGGGAACGATCGGCTCACCATGTATATATCTCCGGTCATAAAGGTTCTTGATGATCTCATGCCTGGTGGCCTTGGTCCCAAGTTCTAGCTCCTCCATCTTCAAAATCAGCCGTCCTTGAGTGTAGCGGGGAGGAGGCTGGGTCTCCTTTTCCTCCAAGGTGGATTTGACGAGCTTAACCTCATCGCCCTGCTGCAGATGGGGTATTTTCTCCTCTCTTCTGCGACCGTAGGGATAAAACCTAAACCAACCTTCCTCAACCACAGAAGCTCCTCTGGCGATAAAGATTTCACCCCCGACGTTCACGTCCACCCTCACATTCTCCACGACAGCCTGGGGAGCAAGTGTTCCCAGGAACCTTCGGCAAATCAACTCATAAATCTTCCAATCCCTCGGACTCAAGTCCGTCTTCTTCGCTAGGCCGGTTGGGTGGATGGGCGGATGATCGGTCGCCTCCTTGGCCCCCCTGGTGGGTACGAGCTTATCCAGACCGAGGAGCTCCGTGGCCAACCCCTTTATGTCGGGGTCGCCGTTGGCGAGCAGTCGCAAAATCCCCTTTATATCAAGAGAAGGAGGATAAACCGTGTTATCGACTCTGGGGTAACTTATCAAACCCTCCATGTAAAGATTCTCGGCTGTCCGCATGGCCGAGGAGAGAGAAATGCCCAGAGAAGCCGCAGCACTCAAAAAAGCGGTTGTGTTGAAAGGAGTGGGGGGAGCCAGATGACGGCGGGTCCGGTTAACCTCGGCGATGCGCCCGATCCCATCGAGTTTGGAGAGAACCCCTTCGGCCTCCTCCTTCTCCCAAAACTTATCGGTTTTGTGGCTGGCCGCGAACCTTTCACCCTCGCGCTCGAATAAGGCCTTAATCTGCCAATACGGCTTTGGGATGAAAGCCTGTCTCTCCCTCTCGCGCTCGGCTATCAAACAAAGAGTGGGGCTCTGAACTCGCCCCACGGAGAGAAACTGCTTCCAGAGACGCCTGGAGGCCAGGGATAAAAACCTCGTCAGGGTTGCCCCCCAGACGAGATCGATGTCCTGCCTCGCCTCTCCCGCTTGAGCAAGATCCATGTACAGGTCCTCGAGCTTGGAAAAAGCCCTCTTGATCTCGGATTCAGTTAAGGCCGAGAACCTCGCCCTTCTCACCCTCACATCGGGATTGACTTCCTTGATCTTGTTGACAGCATCAACCCCTATCAGCTCCCCCTCGCGATCAAAATCCGTGCCTATAATGATGAAGTCGGCCTCCTTAGCCAACTTCTGAAGGACTTTGACGACCGATTTATGGATGGGGACCTTTACTATTGGTGCATCGATCAGTTTCACGGGCTCAACCTTCTCCCAATCCTGATACTGGATGGGAAAATCGACCTTGAGGATGTGACCCCTCAGGCCAAGGCAACGAGTCTCTCCCTTCCCATCGCCAAACACATAGACGGGGAGGTTGTAAACCTTCTCCATCCGCGCCTTGCCGGCGGAAAGGATATGGGTTATCCTCTTGGCCGCATTGTTTTTTTCGCAAACGATCAGTTCTCTCATTCGTCCACCCACCTCGTTACAAGCCCTGCCTGCCGTTAGGCAGGCCCAACATCGATTCTTCAGCGATCCAAAGGACGTTCTACGTCCTGAACGAGATCAGCCGGGTTTTAAGCCAATCGATCCAGTCTTCGACTCCCTCACCACTTTTACAAGAGAGTTCAAAAACCTTCATCTTTGAATTCAAGCGCCCGACGACACCCTTGAATCTTTCCAGGTCAAAATCGGTCCAATCCAAAAGATCCATCTTGTTCACGATGAGAACGTGCGACTCCGTGAACATCAACGGATATTTTAACGGCTTGTCGTCTCCCTCAGGAATGCTCAAGATCATCGCCCTTAGGGTCTCCCCCAGGTTGAACTCGGCTGGACAGACCAGATTCCCCACATTCTCGATGATCAGAAAATCGATTTCGTCCAGATCCAAAAGAGCCAGGGAATTCTTGATCATATTCGCATCCAGATGGCAAGCACCCCCCGTGTTTATCTGAACGGCCGGGACACCTTGTTCTCGGACTCTCTCCGCATCAACCTTCGAGGCGATGTCACCCTCGACTACCGCCATCTTAAAGTCGTCCTTCAGTCCTTCGATGGTGCGAAGGATGAAGCTCGTCTTCCCGGCTCCCGGGGAGGCCATGAGGTTGAGGACGAAGACTTTCTTCTCCCCAAACAACCGCTCATTTTCCTTGGCAACGGCCTCGTTGGTGGCCAGAACATCCCTAAGAATCTTTATTTCCACTGCCTTCCCCCGATTGGTCTATCTCTATCCCCTCCACCAAAAGCTCCCTGCCGGAGATCAAACTCCCGATACCCCCACAGAAGGAACAAAGAAAATCGAGCTCGCTGGCTCGATAAACCCTCCCGCAGGCCGAACACCTCGCCTCGATGGGGATGTTTTCTATCTCCACCTCAGCCCCTTCAGCGATGGTTCCCCGACTAATTATATCAAAGTAAAAACGAACGCAGTCGCCGACCACCGCCGTCATCTCGCCCACCCTCACCCTGACCTTCTTTATCCTTTTTGCCCCATTGGACTCGGCCTCGGCAAGAACTATCGAGAGTATCTCCTGAGTCACCGCCAATTCATGCATCACACCACCAACCAGTGTGGACCGATTTTATCATCAAGCGAAGCTCATTGCGGCGGACTTGCCCTTAGAATATAGATAAATCCATCCCTAAAAGCAAATGAGGCCTCTTCCTGTGCCAGGAAGCGATTTAGCCTTTGGCTATTTCCTCGAGCACCACATCGATGATTGCGGGGATTTTCTCTCTGAGTTCTGGGGAGAGTTCGAGTCCCCAGTCTATCTTTCCCGGCTGGACTCCGATGACGATGCTCTCCGGATACTGATCCATCAATTTGGCTATTTTCAGGGCCTCGAAGAGGTCAATCTGATGCAAAGAGGTCTTATATCCCTTTGAAACGGTTTTGATGTCCTCGGGTCGAAATCTAAAGATGGCCCCGGTTTCGGCCTCGGTCTTCACGGCATCGACGATGACGAGCTTGTCCGCTCCCTCGATCAAATTGAGGATATCTATACCCAAAGTTCCGCCATCCAGAAGTTCAACATTCGGCGGGAGATCCATCTTTTCCATCTCTCGGATCACATGAACTCCAATCCCCTCATCACGCAACAGGATGTTTCCCGCTCCCAAAACCACTATTTTTCTGGCGGATTTCTCTGTCATTCCAACACCCTCTGTTTCAAGAAAAAGACATCTGCCCCGCCGATGGCGGGGCAGACGCCCTCAAAGTTTATGATAAACCCCCACGGGAATCAGTGATGGGCCTCTCCCTTTTTGAGCACTTCCTCCCATTCCCCTTTAAGCCAGGGAGGGGTAATCCAGAAAATCCAGTGCTTCATAATTGGATAACCTTCCTGGATGGAAAGATGCGCGTGGATGGTGGTAAATATCACGAAAATCCACATCCCAATGTAATGGAAAACCCTCATCCAGGCAGCAGCGATGGCCACCCCGCCAAAGGGACCAGCACACCAACTTAACAGTTGCTCCCTCCACATCAGAGAAAACCCCGTGAAACCTTGAATGAACAGAAGGACCCAGAACAAATCATAGGTCATTTTCTGCATGGAAGCGTATTTCGCGACGTGGGGATAGTCATCCTTTATATATCCGTAATACATCAAAACATTTGGGGTGTTCTTTATATCCTTCCACCCAATGGCCAAATCCCTGTAGGCGCTCTTGTCCACCGTGAAGAAGCAATAGATTATCCGCAGTATCAAATTGACGCCCACCACATACATCAAAACGTAGTGAGCCCACTTCATAAAGGTCATTCCGCCCTGATAGAAGGGAAAACGGATATAAAGACCGGAAATGGTCAAACCGACGATGCAGATAAGATGAGCGAAATGAAAAAACCTTCTCGGAATCGGGGCATATTCTAACTCAGCCACTAATCTTCACCTCCCTAGTGGTGCTCAACTGGACCCTTATACTTAAAGATACTCCAGGCTTTAACATCTTCTTTTCCCAAGACCTTCTTTGAGAATCTTTTGGTGATGATGCGCACGGCAAAATCACCAATCCAGAAGACAACGATGACGACGATCCAAAAACCAAACCCCAGTATATCCGCCCAGATATTGACCTTCTCCAGCAAGTTCAAGCCCTACACCCCCTCTTTGTGAAATACTCCACTTTCTATGATTGTGGTATTATTCGCTCTTTGAACCCTTCAATCCTTCCCAAATACTCAATTTTTTTATTTTAAATTACGCGCGCCAAAAGGATGCTCAGCTCGTAAAGAGCGATCATCGGAAGAGCCATGAGCCCCATGGTGACCGGGCTCCAATCGGGCGTGATGATGGCGGCGATGAAGAGAATAACGATATAGGCTACCCTCCATTGCCTCCTCAAGCCCTGTGGTGTCACCGCCCCCAGCTTTACCAGGAGCAATATCAGAACGGGCGTCTCAAACCCAATCCCAAAGGCAAGCAGAAAGAGGCTCGCAAAAGCGATATATTTATCGAACGAAAGAACGGCCTCCAGCATGCCTCCTCCCTGAGAGATCAGCCAGTTCACACCCACGGGAAGGACAAAGTGATAGCCAAAGACGACCCCACAAACAAAGAGAATGATCATCAAACCAAGCGTGGGATAGAGGAATCTCTTCTCCTTTCCTTTCAAAGCAGGAGCTATAAAGACCAAAACCTGATAAAGAATGATCGGAAAGGCTAAAAATATCCCGGCGAAGATGGCTACCCTAAATCTGCCCACGAATGGCTCCATCACCGTGTGATAGAACAACTTGTGGTTGCCAAGAGGCTTGGTTATCACCTTAAGGAGGGGCTCCCAGTAAGCATAGCAGATGCTCGCTCCCACGCAGATTGCAATGACCGAGATGATGATCCGCCTTCGGAGCTCCTCCAGATGTTCAATAATGCTCATTCTTTTATCGACCACGGGCCAACTCTCCCAGACTTAAATCTCCTTGGATTTCTCTTTCTCTTCTTTGTTCTCTTCCTTCTCTTTTTCTTCTTCCTTCTCTTTCCCCTTGGTGGGCGTGGCTTTGCTCAAACTGGTTGCCTCCGTAAACTCCCTCCTGACCTGACTCTCTATCTCCGTCGAGGCCTTCCTGAACTCGCCCAGGGCCCTTCCTATGGCCGCTCCAATCTCGGGCAACTTCCGAGGACCGAATATAATCAGAGCAACAATAAGGATGACTATCAACTCGGGCATACCCAAGCCAAACACCTGGCTCCACCTCCCAACCTGGATTTACCCCGCCAAGGGCAAGGTTAACCTAAATCCAAGAAATTTTAGCTTATACTACACCCAAAACCCAACCCGCTCAAGGGATAAA
>DNCG01000006.1 GCA_003491635.1 Actinomycetota bacterium | reverse complement strand
TGAAGCAGGTGGCGGGAGACTAAAACCAGGGTACAGGGTTCAGAGGCCAGGGGTCAGGAATTAGAAATTAGGAATTGGGAACTCGAAACTCGAAATTCGCAATTAGGAATTCGAAACTTGAAACTCGGAATTAGGAAGAGCTGAGCTAATAACGAATAACTAATAACGAATAACTAATAACGAATAGCGAATTTCGAATAACGAATAGCGACCTCCGACGGCCGTCATCTGACATCAGACACCTGACAAAAACCAGAAATGAGTGGCGAGGAAAGAAAAATGAAAGAGTACAATGTGGCGATCGTGGGAGCCACCGGAGCGGTTGGCGAGGAGATGAGGAAGGTTCTCGAGGAAAGGAACTTCCCCGTTGCCAACTTAAAACTCCTGGCTTCCGCGAGATCCGCCGGTCGCAGACTAACCTTTAAAAGAACGGGCACTCTCGTAGAGGAGCTTTCGGCGGGCTCTTTCAAGGAGGTCGATATCGCCCTGTTTTCAGCCGGTGCCTCGGTGAGCAGGGAGTTTGCCCCTCTCGCGGTGAAGGCAGGAGCTCTGGTCATCGACAACAGTAGTGCCTTCAGGATGGAGCCCGATGTCCCCCTCGTGGTCCCCGAGGTCAATCCGGAGAAGGTGAGGGAAAACAAAGGGATCATCGCCAATCCGAACTGCTCCACCATCCAGATGGTGGTGGTCCTCAAACCCCTCCACAATAGGTCGCGGATAAGGAGGGTGGTGGTCTCCACCTATCAAGCCGTTTCCGGTACGGGCAAAGGGGCCATACGGGAGTTGCTCGAACAATCGAAGGCGGTTTTGGCCGGGGAGCCGGCAAAGGCGGAAGTCTATCCCCATCAGATAGCCTTTAATCTCCTCCCGCACATCGATGTATTCCTGGAGAATGCCTATACCAAGGAGGAGATGAAGATGGTCAACGAGACCAGGAAGATAATGGACGATCCGGAGATGAGGATCACTGCCACCTGTGTCAGGGTTCCGGTTTTTGTCTCCCACTCGGAATCGGTGAATATAGAAACGGAAGAAAAGATAACCGCCGAAGAAGCCAGAGAGATTCTCAAGAGAGCTCCTGGGGTTGAGGTCATCGATGATCCCGGATCTTGTGCCTACCCCTTGCCCATTTTTGCCGAGGAGAAGGACTCCTGCTATGTGGGGAGGATTCGCGAGGACGATTCCATCGAGAACGGGCTCAATCTGTGGATCGTTGCCGACAACCTGCGCAAGGGAGCAGCCCTTAACGCTGTTCAAATAGCTGAGCTTTCGATAAAATAGTTTTGAGGACAGTCTTTAAGGGCGGGCCCTCGGGCAGCAGAAAAACCTGCGGGACCTCTGCGAACAGAACCGCAGGTTTTTTAAATACAGAGGTTAAACATGGATAAAGAGGAACGTTTCCACAAGGGAGAAAAGGTGACCTGGGTGGGTATCTGGGTAAACTTGGCCCTGACCATTTTTAAGGCTCTGGCCGGTATCCTGGGAAGGAGCCAAGCCATGACGGCGGATGCCGCTCACTCCTTCTCCGATATCTGTAGCGATGTGGTGGTGCTGGTCAGCCTCAAAATAGCTAAAAGACCGGTGGATGAACGCCATCCCTATGGCCATGGAAAGATAGAGGCGATAGCGGCGGTGGTGGTGGGGGGGATGGTGGCCCTGGTAGGCTTGACCATTTTGTGGATGGCCGTGCAGACCATTCTGGGCAGGACCATTCGCACCCCCGGGGTAATCGCTCTGGTAGCTGCGCTTATATCCATACTGGTTAAGGAGGCTTTATTTCAATACACGGTGAGGATAGGTAAGCGCTTGGGCAGCCCGGTTGTGATGGCCAATGCGTGGCATCATCGTTCCGACGCTTTCTCATCGGTGGTGGCTCTGGTGGGCATCACAGGAGCTCGGATTGGCTATCCTATCTTGGACCCCTTGACGGGAGTCGCGGTTTCACTGTTTGTAATGAAGGTGGCTTATGATATAGTTTTGGGTGCGTTTCATCAGCTCATGGACACCTCCCCAGATGAAAGGATCCTCAAGGGGATCACGAGGCTTGCCGAAAAGGTCGAGGGTGTCGAGCACGTTCACGAGATCAAAGCCCGTCGCATGGGGCAATACCTGCTCGTGGATTTAAAGCTAGAGGTTGACCCCGACACCAGCGTGGCCATGGGACACGCAATCGCCAGCGAGGTCAAACACGAGATCATGAAGAACATGAGCGATGTGGCGGATGTTATGATCCACGTCAACCCCCATGGATACCATCCTCCCCACCGCCATCCGGGAACCACCGATTGACTTCCTTTTCCCGTCAATACCCCCGCTTATAGTCTGAGTTATACTCTGGACATAATTCCAGAAAGTGTTTGCAAATCCTGATTTGCAAATTCCAAATTCTTAAATGTCCAAATTTTCGAAACTTACGTTTTTATCATTTGGATTTCAGTCATTAGTGCTTGTTTAGGATTTAGACATTGGGATTTAGGATTTATCTTTACTGACAAAAGAGTTTCATCTACCTCAGGCGATTTATGTCTAACCTATAGTCTAGGTTATAATTTAAGGAGGATGGATCCATTGGCGTTTGTGAACTCGATCAAGAGCAGTCCCACTTACAGGGGGCAGATCGCCCACGTGGAGAGGATCTCCCCTAGAGAAGCGGTCTTTAGAAAGCCGGAGCACCCTCTGCCTTCCCAAATCAAACAGTGCTTGGCCGATCTGGGAATCACCAATTTATATAGGCACCAGGCCAAGGCCATCGACCTCGTCCATCAAGGAAAGAACGTGATTGTGGTCACCGGCACGGCGAGCGGCAAGAGTCTTTGCTACAACGTTCCCGCCCTGGAGGCCATTTCGGAGAATGCCAAAAACACCGCTCTTTATCTCTTTCCCACCAAGGCTTTGGCCCAGGACCAACTCAGGGTTCTTGGAGGGTTTGATTTGCCCTCCCTGGTTTCGGCCGCCTACGATGGGGATACCCCCACCGACGAAAGAGCCTGGATTAGGCGCAATGCCAATGTGGTCCTCACCAATCCCGACATGCTCCACTATGGGATTTTGCCCAACCACAGGATGTGGGGGGATTTTCTTCTCAATCTCGGGTATGTCGTTGTGGACGAGGCACATGTCTTCCGCGGTGTCTTCGGTTCCAACGTGGCCAACCTGATCAGGCGTCTGAGAAGACTCTGCAAACACTACCGCTCCAATCCCCAATTCATCCTCTCCTCGGCGACCGTGGCCAATCCCGGAGAGCACGCACAGGGGCTCACCGGGCTTGACGTCGAGGTCGTCGAGGAAGATTGTTCCCCCCGCGGAGAGAAGGTTTTCTTATTCTGGAATCCACCCCATCTCGACGAGGTGAAGGAGAGGCGGAGGAGTTCCAACTCGGAGGCCGCCTACCTTTTTGCTTCCCTCGTGAGGAGCGGTATCAGGAACATCACCTTCAGTAAATCCCGTCAGACGGCGGAGCTCGTCTTCAAATACGCTCGCGAAGAACTTAAGGACAATGTGGAACTGTTGGATGAGGTGAGATCGTACCGGGCTGGATATCTGGCCCCCGAGCGTCGGGAGATCGAGCGAGGGCTCTTTAGTGGAGAGCTTTTGGGGGTGAGCTCCACCAATGCACTGGAGCTGGGGGTGGATATCGGCACTTTAGATGCCTGCGTGATTAACGGATATCCGGGGACCATTACCTCCACCTGGCAACAGGCTGGAAGAGCGGGACGCAGGCGGGGGAGTTCTCTGGCCATCCTGGTAGCCCAGGATGACCCCCTGGATCAGTATTACATGAAGCACCCCGAGGCCTTCTACGGCAAGAGTTGCGAGGAGGCCATCGTGGATTTTGAGAACCCTTCCATCCTCTCCCAGCACCTTATATGTGCCGCCTACGAACTCCCCTTAACCGAGGAGGATGGGGAGTTCTTCGGTCAAGCCTATCCCGAGGTGCTCAAATCTCTCCTCTCTCGGGGAGAGCTCATGGAGAGAAAGTCCAGGTGGTTCTGGGCGGGGCGGAGGGTTCCCGCCCAAGAAGTCAACATCCGTTCCGCCTCTCGGGACATCTACTCCATCGTCGAGCTGGGAACGGGGATTCTTCTCGGCACCATAGACTCCACCACCGCCTTCATTTACATCCACCCGGGGGCCATCTATCTCCATCAGGGCGATTCCTATCTGGTTGTCGATCTGGATTTGGAGGCGAAGGTTGCCTTCGTGGAGAAAGCCCGCGGCGATTACTACACCCAACCGAGGGAGGAGACCAGTCTGGTCGTTCTGGGGGAAGATTTGCGAAGAGAAATTGGTCGGACGAGGGTCCGCTTCGGGCGAGTCGATGTTACCAGCCATGTCATCGCCTTTCAGCGGAGGCGGATCTTCACGGGTGAAGTTCTGGGGACGGAGGAGCTGGATTTGCCGCCTCAGCGCTTTGAAACGGAGGCCTTCTGGTTTGTCATCCCGGATGATGTCTCCTCTCGGCTTGCTCTGGGTGAGCTGGAGCTGGCCGGGGGCATTCACGCCGTAGAACACGCCGCCATCGCCCTGCTTCCCATGTATGCGATGTGTGACAGGTGGGACATCGGCGGAGTCTCCACCCCATTTCATGAGCACACGGGCTTTCCGTCGGTCTTCATCTATGATGGCTTTGAAGGTGGGGTGGGAATCGCCGCCCGTGGATACGATCTCTGCGAGAACCTTTTGAGGGAGACCTTGAGCCACATCAAAGACTGTGAATGCAAGATGGGTTGCCCTTCCTGTATCCAGTCGCCCAAGTGTGGAAATTGGAATGAGCCCTTGAATAAGAAGGTGGCCATCGAGATATTGGAGAAAATATTGGAGAAGGGTCGATAGTTCCTTCCTGTGGTCCATCGACCGCCTCAGCTCTCAAGGAAGGGTGATCCGATGTACATTGGTGTGATCGGTGCTGGGCGATGCGATGCAAAGCTCTTCGATATCGCCTATGAGGTTGGCAGACTCATAGCGCAAAGGGGAGCGATTTTGGTCTGTGGTGGCTTGGGGGGAGTGATGGAGGCTGCCTGCAAGGGAGCCAAGAGTGCAGGCGGCTTAACGCTTGGAATTCTTCCCTCCGAAGATAGGAAACATGCCAATCCCTATGTGAATGTGGTCGTTCCCACCGGTCTGGGCGAGGCCAGAAATGCTCTGGTGGTTCGAACGGCTGATGTGCTCATCGCCGTTGGCGGGGAGTTTGGCACGCTGTCCGAGATCGCTTTAGCTTTGAAGGTCGGGAAACCCGTCGTTGGCATCGGCACCTGGGAATTGGCCAAAGGCGGTAGACCCGTCGAGGCCATTCTGATTGCCAAGGATCCTCACGAGGCCGTAGAAAGAGCCCTTCGGGTGTCCTTGAAGTCTTGAGCCCCGTAAATATATGAGGTGAGAGGCGGTGGGAACTTCAATGATTTGTCAGCCAGACTGGGCGATGTTATACTGAATTTGCTCATCTCGGGCGGTTCTTTTTTGCCCTGGAGAGAAATTTCCTCTCGAAGAGGTGTCGATGAAAACCAGCGTCGATGTGCACAACTTTTTACAATCCCTGGGGGTTCCCCATGAGATTTTCTTGCTGGAGAGTCCCGTCAAGACCGCGGAGAGGGCGGCCGTTCTCCTGAGGCTGAAGACTTCCGAGATACTCAAGTCGGTTTTGTTCTTTTCCGACGAAAAACCCGTCTTGGTCATCCTCCCCGGGGACAAAAAGGTGAATTACAAGAAGTTGAAGGGGGTGCTGGGCGTCTCTCGCATTCGATTGGCCACCACCCGGGAGGTAATGAATTTAACCGGCTACATAATCGGGGCTACACCTCCCCTCGCGCACCAGACTTCTCTCCTGAGCCTGATCGATGAGGATGTCATGAAGTGCGATGTTGTCTACACTGGTGGTGGGGAACTGAATGCCATGCTCAAGATGAGAGCGGAGGATCTGAAGCGGGTGACCAATGGCGAGGTGGTGGACGTGGCCGACCCGGTCAGAGAAAAACCCCGATCATTCCTGGGAAGTTGATACGTTTTGATGGCGTTCCATAGTTTGGGCAATTTAAGTTAGCTTTCCCGAGGCCTCTTTTGGTGCGCTTAAAGGATCGATTTCGATTTGCCATCAAACGGAGGTGTTTGGAGGGAAATTCTTTCAGGGGCAAGGGCGTTGTAAAAAATTAGAGGGGCAAGGCATGAGGTTCTTAAATGGAGATCATCGAAACCCCCGAGGGACGTTGCAAGCAGTGTTATGCCTGTGTTCGCCTCTGTCCCATTAAAGCCATAAAGGTTGGCCAGGGACAGGTGAAAGTCAATAGCGAAAAATGCATTTTTTGCGGTCGCTGTATAGTCGCCTGTTCTCGAGGAGCCAAGGTTGTCGTCTCGGAGAGGGAAGCGGTCGAGGATTTGTTGACCAAGGGCAAGGCCGTGGCAATCCTGGCTCCCGAATACGTGGCCTACTTTCATCCCACCGATCCCTTCAGAGTTCAAGCTGCCCTGTTGAAGATGGGCTTTCATGCTATTGAGGATACAATCGTCGGCGAGGAACTCTTAGCCGATGATTATCTGCGCTTGTTCCGAGAGTCTAAGGAGCCCATCATCCGTTCCACTTGCCCGGTCATTGTGGAATGGGTGGAAAAGTACTTCCCCGACTTCCTCTCTTATCTTGCCCCCATCGTTTCCCCGCCCATAGCGCAGGGAAGATTGTGCAAAGAGATTTACGAGGGTGCCGCCACGGTCTACATCGGTCCCTGCCTGGCCGTGAAGGCGGAGGCCAGGGCGGAGGGCCTCGAGGGGGCTCTCGACGCCGTCTTGATCTTTCCCGAACTGGAGGAGATGTTCAAGAGGGCAAAGATCGATCCAAAGTCTTTAAAGGGACTACCCGCCGGGAAAAAGACTTCCAGATTGGCTGGCTTGCGCATTTTCCCTCAAAGGGTTTCCCTCTTTGGGGGCTTCCCCCGGGAGGAGATCGCCAGGAGAAGTCTCTTGAACCGCGATATTCGAGTGGTAAGGGATGTGGGCGAGATGCGACCCCTGGTGGAGGCCTTTAGCCGGGAGGAGGTGAAACTCAAGATAATCGATGCTCTGAGCTGCAATGGTTGTCTGGCCAGCCCCTTGATGGGAAATCCCCCGCGGCCAGCTATAAGCAAACTGAGCCTCTTTGCGAGGCGAAGGGTTGTGGAGAGGCATTACCAGAAATTGGCCAAGGGGGCGAGGAGCGCCGAAGATCGCGCCAAAGTGCTTTCGAAGTTACCCTCCATTGAGATGGGAAGGAAATTTTTGCCCAAGAAGGTAGATTTTCCCTTGCCCCACGGAAGAGAGCTCAAGGAGATTTTGGCTTCCGGGGGGATCAAATCGGCGGAGGACATCCTCGATTGTGGCGCTTGTGGCTATCAGACCTGCGAGGCCACGGCAATCGCTATTTATCGGAGGGATGCGGAATGGGAGATGTGCTTTCCCCATCAAAGGGAGAAAATGGTTCACCTAATGAAAGCTCTGGAGAAAACCTCCATAAGCGATGGGGTGACCAGCTTGTTCAACTACCATGGTTTGATCCAGTCTCTGGGGAAGGAGATCAAGCGGTGTCAAAGATATCAGGGCACTCTTTCGGTGGTCATCTTTGATGTCGATTACTTTAAACTCATCAACGACACGTACGGGCACGTGAAGGGCGACTTATTGCTCAAGCTCATTGCCGATGTCTTAAGGCAGAATTTGCGGGAGGCAGACTACGCAGCTCGTCAGGGAGGCGATGAGTTCGCGGTGATCCTGCCGGAGACGACAAAAACGGAAGCATTCGCCGTGGCGGAAAAGCTCCGTCAGAGGGTCGGGGAGGCCTCCTTCAAATTGGACGACGAAGAAAGGGTAAAGGCCACCATAAGCCTGGGCATCGCCGGTTATTCGACCGGGATAGGGTATCCTGAGGAGTTGATGGAGTTGGCCGATCGGGCCATGTACAGGGCCAAGAAAAGTGGCAGAAACTGTGTCTACATTGCTCCCGATAAGAGTGTCTGATCCAGGGGCCAGGGTACAGGGTGTAGGGGCTAGGTGACAGTTGATAGTTCACAGTTGACAGATTAGTTATTCGTTATTCGGAATTCGTTATTAGAAA
>DNCG01000084.1 GCA_003491635.1 Actinomycetota bacterium | reverse complement strand
TATACAAGGGAATAAGCCAAACCCCTTTTGCCCTCCGGAATTTGTTTGCCTCGATAAAGGTCGAAAAGGCGAACTTCCTTTAAAAGCTTGCCCCCCCATGTGCGAATGGCCTTCTCCAAAACCTCATTCGGAATCTTCTCATCCACCACCAGAGCAATGTCCAAGATTATGGCCGGATACTTGGGTATCTCCCCAAAGTGTCGAGAGAGATCGGCATGAGAGACGAGTTTGGCCTCCTCAAGCTCAAAGATGGCAACGCGCTCGGGCAATCCATAAGCAGCCTGAACATCCGGGTGGATCTCTCCAAAGATACCCGCGACTTCTCCATTCACAAATACTTCCGCACACCGCCCCGGATGAAAGATCGGATGAAGAGCCCTGGTTGAAAACCAATCCTTGATGCCCAGATCCCTTAAAAGGGCAACGATTATACCCTTGACGTCAAAGAAATCAACGGATCTGGCCTTTCCATACCACTGGTCATCATACCAGGCCCCGGTCAGTGCCCCCGCGATCATCGTCGGTTCATCCGGCAAGGGGCGATTGGGTACTGGATGAAAAACCCGTCCAACTTCAAACATATGAAGATTGCGCTGACCACGATTGGTATTATGCTGAAGGACCTGGAGTAAGCCCGGTATGAGTGTGGTCCTCATGATCGACTGTTCCTCCGAGATTGGATTCTGAAGCCGCACCACCCGTCGTAGAGGGCTCTCCTCCGGAAGAGCTAATTTCTCGAAATGTCTGGCATCGATGAAGCTATAGGTTATGACCTCCCGGAGACCGATACCTACGAGGAGGTCCTTGATGCGCTGGCGAATTCTCTGATCCGGACTCAGTCCTCCCCGTTTCTCGCCACTCTCGGGCAAAGTTGACTCGATCCTATCGAATCCATAAATGCGGGCTACTTCCTCCACTAAATCTATTTCCCGTTCAAGATCGGGGCGAAAGGTGGGGATGGTGACCTCTAGTTTTGAGTCACGAGCAACTGGTTTCGAAACTTTAAGCTCCAAGCTCCCCAGGATTTGAGCAATCCGTTTCGGAGAAAGGTCCGTTCCCAAAACGTGGTTAACCAGTCGTGGGCGAAGCCCCATAGCCTTCGGGGACACCGGCCTGAGATAGACATCAATCACGCCCCCTAAAACCTTACCCCCCGCTATCTTCGCCACGAACTGAGTCGCCCTATCGGCAGCATAGATTACCCCGTTAGGATCGACCCCTTTTTCGAAACGACTGGAGGCCTCGGAAAGCAAGCCCAACTTCCTCGACGTTCGCATCACGCTCACGGGGTTAAAGTTGGCGGACTCCAAGAGAACCGTTCTCGTCCCTGAAGAAACCTCGGAGTCAGCTCCACCCATCACACCAGCCAAAGCAATTGGTTCTCCGGCATCGGCGATAACAAGCATGCTCTCATCGAGTTGGCGCAACACATTATCCAAGGTGAGCAGGGTTTCCCCCCGACGAGCTCGCCTGACGATGATTTTTCCCTCACTCAGCTTTTCGTAATCAAAGGCGTGAAGAGGCTGTCCCGTCTCCAGCATCACATAGTTGGTCGCATCGACGATGTTGTTGATCGGCCTCATACCCGCTGCAATCAAGCCCCTCTGCATCCAGGGGGGCGATGGGCCAACGCTAACATCGGTGATCATCCGGGCAGCATACCGCGGACAAAGATCGGGATCGGCTATCTCCACCTTGGCCAGACTTGAAGCTGGCTCACTCTCTTCTTTGAACCTGACCCGGGGCATTCTAAGTTTGCCCCCGGTGATGGCCGCCACCTCCCGAGCGATCCCAATCATACCCAGGCAGTCGGGTCGATTCGGTGTGATCTCCAACTCAAGGACCGTGTCCTCCAGACCAAGGACCTTCCCGACATCCTCCCCAATCCCGCTGTCCTTGTCTAAAATCAGCAGGCCGCTGGCATCCTCGCCTATTCCCAACTCCACCTCGGAACACACCATGCCCTCCGAAACCTCACCCCGGATGGTAGTCTTCTTTATCTCAAAACCGCCCGGTAAAACAGCGCCAACCAATGCAACGGGGACCTTGTCCCATCTCTTCATATTCTTGGCACCGCAGACAATCTGCAACTCTCTACCGCCTGCATCTAAACGGCACAGGACCAGATTATCAGCGTTGGGGTGAGGCCTGATGCTCTTAATCCGGCCAACGACCACTTTTTCGAAGGCGTAACCAAGGTGCTCGATGCTCTCCACGGCCGTTCCAGTCATGGCCAGCTTATCGGCTAACTCCTCGGGGGAGAGATCGAAATCCACATATTCTCTTAGCCAGTTCAGTGAAACCCTCATCTAACCTCCGGTTATAGTCATTAGTCTGTTAGTCGGGAGTAAAACCCTAAATCCTAAATTCCATTCTTAATTCTTAATTAACTCCTCACTGCTTTCACTCTTCACTACCATTTAGAACTGTTTAAGAAACCTCACATCGTTCTCGAAGAACAGTCGGATGTCGTTTACACCATACTTGAGCATGGCAATTCTTTCAATGCCCATACCAAAGGCGAAACCGGTTATCTCTTCGGTATCGTAGCCCACATTCTCCAGAACATTTGGGTCGACCATTCCCGCCCCCAATATCTCCAACCAACCACTATATTTGCAAACTCTGCAGCCCTTCCCGTCACAAATGATACAGGAGACATCCACCTCAGCACTGGGCTCGGTAAACGGGAAAAAGTGAGGCCGGAGCCTAACCTTCCTCTCCCCACCAAACATCTCCCGCGCGAAAACCTCGAGCGTCCCCTTTAAATCTCCGAAGGTGA
>DNCG01000047.1 GCA_003491635.1 Actinomycetota bacterium | reverse complement strand
GGCTGCATCGTCAACCTTCACCAGGTTCAGGAGATCATCCCCATGTTTGGTGGAAGTTGTCTTTTGCGGGTGAAGGATGCACGGAGGAGCGAGATATTGGTCAGCCGGAGACGCGCCAAGAAACTCAAGGCCATGTTGGGTATGTGATTCCGGTAACCTTCGGGAAAGACCGCTTAACCTTGAATTTAAACCACTGACGACAAGCAATTTACATTTTGTTGTGGTTATTCATTATAGTTTTTTCAGGTATTTGTGGGAAACGTCAAGAAGCAAGTGAGGAGGGGGAGATTTTATGAAGAGCGACATCGAGATAGCTCAGGAAGCCAGGATGAAGCCAATCGTGGAGATCGCCAGGGAGATTGGCCTCGAGGAAGGCGAGATCGAACTCTACGGTAACTACAAGGCGAAGGTCTCCTTGGATGTTATGGGGAGATTCAAGGAGAGGCCGAATGGAAAATATATTGATGTCACGGCCATCACCCCCACTCCCTTGGGGGAAGGAAAGACCGTTACCACCATCGGTCTCTCCATGGCCCTGAATAAGATAGGGAAGAAGACCGTCACCGCGATCAGACAGCCCTCCCTGGGGCCGGTCTTTGGAATAAAAGGGGGAGCGGCCGGCGGTGGCTATTCCCAGGTTGTGCCGATGGAGGATTTCAATCTTCATTTCACGGGGGATGTTCACGCGGTGGGGCTCGCCCACAATCTCCTCGCCGCCTTTCTCGATGCTCACATCCTTCACGGGAACAAGCTGGGGATCAATCCCTTCACCATCAGCTGGAATCGGGTGGTGGATGTGAGCGATCGTGCCTTAAGGCACATCATAGTCGGGCTCGGTGGCAAGGCGAACGGCATCCCCCGGGAGTCTGGTTTCGATATCACCGTTGCCTCGGAGGTAATGGCCATCCTAGCTCTGGCCCGGGACCTTCCGGATCTGAGGAAGAAATTGGGCCAGATAATCATCGGGTTCACCTATGACGACAAGCCGGTCACGGCCGAGGATCTGCAATGTGCCGGGGCGATGTGTGTGCTTATGAAGGATGCCATCAAACCGAACCTCATCCAGACTCTCGAGAATACACCGGTCTTTGTCCACGCCGGACCCTTTGCCAATATAGCCCACGGCAACAATTCCATCATCGCCGATGAGGTTGCCCTCAAACTGGGTGAGTACTGCGTGACCGAGAGTGGGTTCGGCGCCGACTGTGGGGCGGAGAAGATGATGAATATCAAGTGCCGATACAGCGGTCTCGAGCCAGATTGTGCGGTTGTGGTCTGCACGGTGAGGGCCCTGAAGATGCACAGTGGCAAATATGCCGTGGTCCCCGGAAAGCCGCTCGATCCCGGTCTCACCTCAGAGGATCTTGAGGCGGTGGAGAAGGGCTGCACCAATCTCGAGAAGCAGATAGAAAACATGCGCCTCTTCGGCATACCTGTCGTCGTTGCCATCAACCACTTCACTCACGACACCGGTAAGGAGGTCGAGCTCGTCAGGGAGAAAGCCATTGCTGCGGGGGCTGAGGATGCCGTCTTGAGTGAGGTCTGGGCGAAGGGCGGAGAAGGAGGGGTGGATTTGGCCAGGGCCGTCGTGAAGGCCGTGGAAAAACCCCACAAGTTCCAGTTCCTCTATCCGCTCGATGTCTCCATCGAGGAGAAGATAGAGACCATCGCCACCAAGATATACGGGGCGGATGGAGTGGACTATTCACCGCTGGCGGAGCAAAAAATCAGGTTATATACCGATTTCGGTTGGGACAAACTTCCCATCTGTATGGCCAAGACTCACCTTTCCCTTTCTCACGATCCGAATTGGAAGGGAAGACCCACCGGCTACAGGCTACCCGTCCGGGATATCAGGCCATCGATCGGTGCGGGCTTTCTTTATCCTCTCTGTGGGGAGATGAGAACGATGCCCGGTCTTCCCTCGGTACCGGCGGGTACGAAGATCGATATCACCGAGGATGGGAAGGTAGTGGGGCTCTTCTAGGTTAGCTCTCTCTTCTTCCCCACGGAACAATATGCGGAAGTGCAAAGTAGTTTTTTACCCCGACAATAAGCAGATCGAGGTCGACAAGGGCGAGAATTTGCTCAGGGCGGCCATGCTGGCTGAGGTGCACGTCAATGCCTCCTGCGGTGGGGATGGGACGTGTGGGAAGTGCCGGGTGGTCATCGATGAGGGTCGGGTGAGTCGCCAACCATCGCCCAAGCTTTCCAGCGAGGATATCGAAAAAGGCTATTATCTAGCCTGCCGGACGCACGTCGAAAGCGATCTCATTGTCAGGATACCCCCCGAGAGCAGGCTGGGGGAGAAGAGGGTCCTCGATCGTCGAAGGACAGTTTCCGCTTGTGGGCTGCTCTTGTCTCCCGAGGACGCCCTGGGGTTGGTCAAGGGATGGAAGCTCGATCCCAAGGTGAGGAAACTCTCAATCCAGCTTTCTCCCCCCACGCTCGAGGATAACTTGGGTGACCTGGAGAGATTGAAACGGGAGCTCGACCGGAAGTATGGAATCAGAGATTTTCAAGTGAGCTTCGCGGCGTTGAGGAACTTGGCCGCGACCTTGAGGGAGAGGAACTGGCAGGCGACGATAACTTTTCTCTCCCATGGAGGGAGGGAGAGGCTCGTCCAGGTGGAGGCGGGCGACAGGCAAAAATACAACTGTGGGCTGGCCGTCGATCTGGGCACGACCACCGTCTACGCCCAGTTACTGGATTTAAATACCGGCAAGACTTTGGTCAGCGCCTCCGACTATAATGCGCAGGTCAGTTGCGGGGAAGATGTCATAACCAGGATTATCTACTCGCAGAAGGGCGAGAATCTGGCCAGGTTACAGCAGTTGGTGGTCTCGACCGTAAATGGTTTGATCGATGTTCTTTTACAAAAGAGCAAACGTTCCATATCGGATATCACTTTTATGGCCGTGGCGGGGAATACGACAATGACCCATCTCTTCCTGGGATTGAATCCAAAGTATATTCGAGAAGAACCCTATATCCCCACGATTGCCTTTTGCTCTCTGGTGAGGGCCAGGGAGCTGGGCCTGGAGGTGGGTGATGGCGTCTATGTCTACGTCCTCCCGGGCAGAGCCAGCTACGTTGGTGGAGATATAACGGCGGGGATCCTTGGTTCCGGGATGTACCAGGCGGATGAACTCACTTTATACATAGACATCGGGACCAACGGAGAGATAGTTCTGGGAAACCGAGATTGGTTGCTCTCCTGTTCCTGTTCGGCTGGCCCGGCCTTCGAAGGCGGGACCATTAAGCACGGAATGCGTGCGATGACGGGAGCGATCGAGTCCGTTCGGATCAGCCGGGATACCTACGAGCCCATGATTCTCACCATCGGTCAAACGAAGCCCAAGGGGATTTGTGGCTCGGGAATGATCGACGCCGTAGCCGAACTCTTCTTATCCAGGATCATCGATCAAAAAGGAAAATTCAATCTGGACTTGGATACGCCCCGAGTGAGAAAGAACGAGGGAGGGGCGGAGTACGTTCTGACCTGGGCCAATGAGACCGCGATAGGGAAGGACATAGTCCTCACCGAGGCGGACATCGACAATTTAATCAAAACGAAGGGGGCCATTTATGCCGGGATCAGCATCTTGCTCGACTCGGCGCAGATACCCATCTCCGATGTAAAACAGGTGCTCATCGCCGGGGGATTTGGTCACTATCTTGAATTGGATAAGGCGATAGTTCTGGGCCTAGTTCCTGAGATTCCCTGCGAGAGAGTGAAGTTCATTGGCAATGGGTCTCTTCTGGGGGCGCGTCTCGTACTTCTTTCCAAGGAGATGGAGAGCGTGGCCGAGGAGATAGCAAGGAAAATGACCTATTTGGAGTTGAGCGTCAACCCCGCCTTCATGGAGAACTTCATCTCCGCACTTTTCTTGCCGCACACGAACATCGAGAAATTTCCCTCGGTGATGGCGGCCCTGAAAAGTCGAGGGTGAGCGGCGGGGGTGAAAGGATAATTTGGGTTTACTTTTCCAGCCGGTGACGAGCTAGGAGTTGGAGAATGGGTTTTACCATTGCAGTGGCCGGTAAGGGCGGTACGGGAAAGACTACCCTTTCCGCGCTGGTGATTCGGTATTTAAAGAGAAAAAGTGAAGGTCCTATCCTGGCAGTCGATGCTGACCCAAACGCCAATCTTGGTGAGGCTCTGGGTCTCGAGGTGCGGGAGACCGTGGGGCGGGTTTGCGATGAGATGCTGGAGGGAGCGAAGATTCCCCCGGGCATGCCCAAGGATACCTTCATGGAATACCGCATCCAGGAGACGCTGATCGAGTCGGGGGGATACGATCTCCTCGTCATGGGAAGACCGGAGGGACCGGGCTGTTACTGTTACGCGAACACCCTTGTTCGAAAATATATCGATATGCTCTCTGGTAATTATAAATACCTCGTCATGGATAACGAGGCTGGCATGGAGCATCTGAGCAGGCGGACCACTCGGAATGTGGATATTCTCATCCTCGTCTCTGATCCCGCTCTCAGGGGGATTAGAACGGCTCAAAAGTTAAGCGATTTAGCTGATGAGCTGAGGTTGGGCATCGGGAGGCGAGGTTTGGTGATCAACCGAGTGGCGGGAGACCTTCAACCGGCCCTGGGGCAAGAGGCGGAGAAGTTGAAGCTGGAACTGCTCGGTGTCGTTCCGGAGGACCAGTTGATTCACGAATATGAGTTAGGAGGGAAATCCCTCCTCGATCTGCCCGAGGATTCCCCGAGCGTTGAGGTCGTGAGGGGAATGATGGAAAATATCGGTTTAGCGTAAGGGCAAAGGAGGTTGAAAGGGGGATTGTGATGGCTACCAAGATCATCGATGGTAAGGTTATCGCCGCGGAATTGTGTGAGGAGATGAAGGGGGAGGTAGAAGAACTCAAGGCGTCCGGCCTGACACCTGGCCTGGCCGTTGTCATCGTTGGGAAAGATCCTGCCTCCAAGGTTTACGTTGGTCAGAAAGAGAAGACCTGTGCTAACCTGGGTATCTACTCCGAAAAGCACGCTCTTCCCGCCGATGTGTCTGAGGACGAGCTCATCGGCCTGGTACGCAAACTGAACGGCGATCCAAG
>DNCG01000018.1 GCA_003491635.1 Actinomycetota bacterium | reverse complement strand
GGGGAGGGAAAATGAGCGAATTAAAGGCCAGGAATGTCATGAGCAAAGAAGTTCTAGTCGTCGAGAAGGGAACTCTGGTGAAAGAGGTGGCGAAACTGTTCACCGAAAAAAAGATCGGCGGGGCTCCCGTCGTCGACGAGAATGGCAAACTGGTTGGGATCGTTACCGAGGGCGATTTGATAATGCAGGATGTCCGCATTCATTTCCCGACCTATATTCATCTTCTCGATGGTTTCATCTTCCTTCAGAGCTTCGGGAGGTTTGAGAGGGAGCTAAAGAAGGCCGTGGGTGCACGGGCGGAAGATGTCATGACCCCCGATGTCGTTACGGTGAGCGAGGATACCCCCCTGGAGGAGATCGCCACCCTCATGGTCGAGAAGGATGTCAGCCGGCTTCCCGTCCTTCGCGGGGACAAGATAGTGGGAATGGTAACCAAAGGGGATATCGTCAGGGCGATAGCCAGGGATTGAAGGGAGGCTCTTTTGGGGTACCGACGGCCAGTCTGGGTTGAGGTAGGCCTCTCAGCTATTCGAAAGAATGTTGCCACCATGAGAAGCTTCATCGGGCCGACCACCTTGTTCATGGCAGTGGTAAAGGCCGATGCTTATGGTCATGGAATTGAAGAGATCTCCCGTGTGGTTTTGGAGAGCGGGGCGGACAGGCTCGGTGTGGCTCTGGTCGAGGAGGGTGTGAGACTTCGCCGAGCGGGCATCGATGTCCCCGTCCAGGTTTTGAATGAGGTTCCCTCCTCCGCTGCCGAGTTGGTCGCCGATCACGATTTGATTTCCACCATCTGTTCCTGGGAGTTGGCAAAGGAGCTCTCTCTCCGGGCTCAGGAGAGAGATAAGGTCGTCAAGGTTCATGTGAAGGTGGATACGGGCATGAATCGCCTGGGGCTTTCACCGGAGGAGACGCCGACTTTTTTGGAGCGCCTGGGGTCTTTAAAAAATCTTGAGGTCGAGGGGATATTCACTCATTTTGCCCTGGCCGACCAACCCGAAAACGATTACACGATGGAGCAGTTTGGAAAGTTTGAGAATCTCCTCTCGGAGTTGGAGGGAAGAGGGCTTAGGATTCCCTTGAGGCATGCGGCGAACAGCGCGGCGACCATCTTTTTCCCCCAAACCCACCTGGATATGGTGAGAATCGGTATCACTCTCTATGGTCTTCATCCCTCCTCGGCTACAAAAGGAAAGGTCTCCTTGATTCCCGCCCTTGAGTGGAAAACTCGAATTTCCGCTGTGAGATCTCTCGCTCCTGGGGAAGGCGTGAGCTACGGTCTCACCTACAGAGCATCCAGAGACACCCGAATTGCTACTCTCCCTCTTGGCTACGGTGATGGCTATACCAGATTGTTTTCGAATAGGAGCGATGTTCTTGTATTGGGGAGGCGGGCTCCGGTGGTGGGAAACGTGTGTATGGATCAGTGCATGGTCGATATCGGAGACACCCCCGACGCTGGAGTGGGAACAGAGGTTGTGCTTCTCGGTCGGCAGGATGGGGAGGAGATATCCGCCGACGAGCTCGCTGAGATTCTGGGGACGATCAACTATGAGATCGTTTGCATGATAGGAGAGAGGGTGCCCAGGGTTTACAAAGGCCCTTCCCCCTTTTTCGAGGTTGGTTGTGAGCAATAGAAAGCTTTTGTTTTTGTTGCTGGCGATTTTGGTGGGAGCCTTTCTTTGTCTGGTGATCGTTCGTCTGGTGATCGCTCCCCCAGCGCGGGAGACCCAAAAGGTTCTCCCTGTTGTTCCCACTCCCCCGAAGAACTACAAATTCATTGAGGTGAGGGAGATCAAGATCACTCTCGAGATTCCCAAAACGGAGGTTAAAACCGGGAGGGCAATTTCCATCAAGCTCATCCTTGAGAACATCGGTGATGCTCCCAAGAAACTTTCCTTTTCATCCGGTCAGAAGTTTGACGTTGTCGTGGACGATTTTCGGGAAAAGGAGATCTGGCGATGGTCGGCGGACAAGGTCTTCACCATGATGTTGCAGGAGGATGTTTTTGGGCCCGGTCAAAGGGAGGTGTACGCGGTTTCCTGGAATCAAAGGGATTTACAAGGGCGGCTGGTCCCCGTCGGGGAGTACCGCATTAAGGGTGAATCGATGGCCAGAGAGCTGAGGGGCTCCGTAGTTGCTCTCGATTTGAAGATCACGGACTGATCGGGGATAGTCTTAGGAGAGGGGCTTTGAACATTTTAATTACGGGTTCTCCTGGAGTTGGGAAAACGACTCTGATAAGAAGAGTTCTTGAGGGGATGTCCGGTGAAGTGGGCGGGTTTTACACCGAGGAGATTCGAGAGAAGGGCATCAGGAATGGCTTTAAGGTGACCAACTTCGATGGGCAGGAGGGGATTCTTGCCCATGTCGATATCGAGAGCCCCTTTCGGGTGGGTAAATACGGGGTGGACATTGAGGTCTTTGAGCGGTTGGGAGCTTCCGCCGTGGAACGGGCCGTTCGAGAGGGAAAGACTGTGGTCATCGACGAAATTGGAAAGATGGAACTCCACTCGGCGAGGTTCAGAAGTGTTGTATTGAGCGCTTTGGACGGTGGTTCCCTTGTTCTGGCAACGATTGGGAGGATTTCCGATCCCTTTGTGGAGAAGATTAAGGGCAGAAAAGATGTTCACCTCCTGGTGGTGACCTCGGGCAACAGGGATGACCTGGTTTCTGAGGTGGCAAAGTTGGTGAAGGATTCTAGGGGAGGCGAAGATGAAGATTTGCTCTAAATGTGTGGCGGTCTTCGATGGTCAAAAATGGGTCTACGATGAGGAGGAGTACCTCAGGCTTAAAGAGAGGGGTAAGGCGGAAGTAGCCTTATGCCCTGGCTGCGATCGCTTGGAGAAGAGGAGAGTGGATGGGGTTGTTCACCTGAGAGGGGGATTTTTGAAGGAACACAGAGAGGAGGCGCTCAATCTCATAAGGAATGTCGCGGAAAAAAAGAGGAGAAAGAACGTGGCTGCTCGAATATTTGAGCTGGTGGAGGACGGTAAAGGCATAACGGTTGAAACGACCGATCACGTCTTGGCCGAGCGCATTGGCAAGGAATTTGAAAAAGCTTTTTCTGGAAAACTCGATATAAAGTGGCTCAAAAAAGAGGAGTTCGTCAGGGTCAACTGGGTGCGGGAGGAGTAGGTAAATGGATGTTTACGAGGCGATATATGGTAGGCGAAGCGTGAGAAATTTTGATAGTGTCAAAGATGTCCCCCCCGAGCTCGTCACGAAACTCTTGGAGGCGGCTTGCCAGGCTCCTTCGGCCGGAAACATTCAATCTTGGCGTTTCTGGGTGATCCGTGACCCCTCGATCAAGGAAGGGCTGGTTCGAGCGGCTCTCGGTCAGTCCTTCATCGCCGAGGCCCCCGTGGTGATCGTGGTTTGCACCGATTTAAGGGCGTGCTCCAGTGGTTATGGCACTCGAGGCACCACACTTTATGCCATTCAGGATACCGCCGCCGCCATTGAGAATTTGCTCTTGGCGGCTTGGGCGGAGGGATTGGGAACCTGCTGGGTGGGAGCTTTCGATGAACGGAGAGCTTCCGACCTCCTAGATCTTCCTCCCCATATCAGACCGGTGGCGATCGTTCCCCTGGGTTACCCCGCTTTAGCCAGGCCTAAACCTTCACGGCGAAGTCCCCTCGAGTTCACCGAGTTTAAATAGGTTTGGGCAAGATTTGAGAATCTGAATTGCCCGCCCCATTTAAAGTTGGTAAAATCGAGGTTGAGCGGCAATTGGTTTGGGGGTTGATTATGCCCATCTACGAATTCGACTGTCTGAATTGCGAAAATAGGTTCGAGGTCTTGATGAGCGTTGGGGGCAAGGATTCCAACCCAAAATGCCCGAATTGCGGCAAGAAGAGTTTGAGAAAATGCTTTTCCACCTTTGGCTTCAAGTCGAGTGGGCGGAGCAGTGCCTCGTCTTGTGCCAGTTGCTCCGCGACCAGCTGTGATACCTGTGGCATCAAGTGAGAGGTGGTCGGTGGAGACACTTCGGGAGTTTTACGAGAGGATAAAAGACTGTCGGAAGTGCCCTTTAGCAAAAGGTCGTACCCAGGTGGTCTTCGGCGTTGGGAGTGAGAACGCCGATCTGATGTTCATCGGCGAGGCCCCTGGTTACTACGAGGATCAGCAAGGTGAGCCCTTTGTGGGAGCTGCCGGGCAGCTTTTGGATAAATTACTGGCCTCCATCGGATTGACCAGGAATGAAGTATATATTGCCAATATTATAAAGTGCCGGCCCCCTCAAAACAGGGATCCTCTACCCGAGGAGGTGGAAGCCTGCAAGCCCTACCTTTACAAGCAGATTGAGATGATAGCCCCCAAGATCATTTGCACTCTGGGAAACCACGCAACGCGTGTCCTTTTGAACAAGAATGTTTCTATATCCAGAGTTCATGGCAGAAAATTTGGAGGAAACAACTATTACATTTTTCCCATATATCACCCCGCCGCCGCTTTGCATATGCGCACCAATCTGTCCGCGCTTGAGGAGGATTTCCTGAAGTTGAAGGAGTTCTTGGCCCGGGGAGTGGAGCCCCCTCCGAAGGAGCCAGAGCAAATGGGCCTGTTTTAGTGAAGTGGGCTTTGGGTGCGGGGCGATGAGGATCGAGCATCAGGAATCAAAATTGCCCACGAGGATCTACGAGGTTCTCACCAAGTCCAGCCGAGAGACGCAGGAGCTGGCCGGGAAGCTGGCTCCTCTTTTGCGTCCGGGAGATGTCCTTAGTCTCACGGGGGATTTGGGGGCGGGAAAAACCTGTTTTACTCAAGGTCTCGCGCGGGGGCTGGGCATTGAGAAGAAGATCACCAGCCCCACCTTCAACTTGATCAAGGAGTACAAGAACGCATTCCCCCTTTATCATTTTGATGTTTACCGTCTTCAGTCCCCCACCGAACTGATGGAGTTGGGCTACGAGGAGTATTTTTATGGAGATGGGGTGACGGTGATCGAGTGGGGGGACAAGATCGCCCCACTTTTGCCCCCGGCTTATCTGGAGATAGAGTTCAGAAGAGTCTTGAAGGAAAATCTTCGGGAGGTTCGCATCATCCCCAGGGATGGGAATTGGAATGAAAGGGTGGGGCGCTGGCTCAGCCAGGGTTGATTTATTTTCCCTCTTGGTTGCTATATAATATTGTTGAAGGGCCCGATAAGCCTAATTGAAATCCCGGCCCGCGTTGCACTGGAGACTGAATCCAGCATTTCCCACATGGCGAGTTCGGGTCTGGAGCTGAACGTGCGGCCTTTTAGGCTACACCGAAGGTTTTGGCAGAACTCAGTTTTGCGTGAGCTGTGGGGTCAGTATCCACGGCGCGGGCCGGCTGGTTGAGGACATTTGAGGAGAGCAGATGAAGGGATCGAAGGATATCGGATTAGCACGGCGTCGGTTACCGTGTTAGTTTGAGATTCCGGAGGTCACCGGGCATAAGATATCAGCTTTGGAGGGATTCCACTCTCGATCGCATCGGGGGCGGGTCCCCTCGAATGGGTTTCCATTCTTGGAGATGCTGATAATCGGTGCGAAGGCCTCCCTCTTTTTATTCTTTACCAGAACCCTAGAATCCTCGACCCCTCGAATCCTTCTATAAGCAGCTCCTGGAAATGGAACAAGATTAATAAGTTTACCCACTAAAAGCGGAGAAGAGCTGACTATTTTAAAAGCCCTTTTCTCCCGCCCATTTCTTGAGGAGTTCACGGGCTTCTTCTTTTGTGGAGATGGTTCCCTCGAGTTTGCTCTCCAGGAGAAGATCAAGGGCTTCGCCGACCAGGGGGCCGGGGGAGATATTTAGGAATGTCATGACCTCATGTCCGTCGAGGGGCGGTCTGATCTTGGCCGATTCCTCTTTGGCTTCGAGTTCTTTTATCCTCGCTTCCAGCTCGTCGAGCATGGCCAGGGCTTCCTTTACTCTCATGGGGTTTAAACTCGTGCAGTCGGCTCTAATCAGCGCATTGAGTTTAGGTGAAAGCTCCCCGGCATCCCGAACGTATTTGCGGACAGCTTTGTCCATCCAGCCCAGGTAATAGGTGTAGGCCCGCATGTGCAGTGCTATTAGCTTGACCACTTCCTCTATCAATTGGAGTGGGTACCTCAGCTCTCGAAGTCTCTTTTCGGCCATTTTGGCCCCGATGAGGTCGTGATTGTAAAAGGTTACCCGCCCATCGATTATCCTTTTGGCTTTGGGTTTGCCCAGATCGTGCAGGATTGCCGCCAAACGAAGGGCCAAATCGGGCTCGACCCTCTGTATAACCATAAAGGTGTGCTCGAGGACGTCCTTGTGATGGTAGTCCGGGTCTTGCATTATCTTTAGACTCTTCAATTCGGGAATTACTTCGTCCGCCAGGTGGGTACTCATCATCAATCGAAGGGCTCTCACTGGATGGGCACCGGTTATTGTGCGGGAAAACTCATCTCTTATTCGTTCTCTGGAGACTATGGAGAGCGTCGAATGGTGTGTTTTTATGGCCTCTTTGATCTCAGGAGAGACCCTCAGTCCCAGGGTGGCGACGAAGCGAACCGCCCTGAGCATCCTCAAAGGATCGTCCGTGAAGGACCTATCGGGTTTGAGAGGAGTTCTCAGGATTTTCTCCTCTAAGTCCGCTTGGCCACCGAAGGGGTCGAGCAGTTCCCCCTCCGGCACCTTGATGGCCATGGCATTGATGGTGAAATCCCGGCGTGAGAGATCGGTCATTATATCCTTGGAGAAGCTGACTCGGGGATGACGGGTGTCCTCGGGGTAGATTTCGCTGCGGAAGGTGGTTATCTCTATCTTCGTTTCCCCTTT
>DNCG01000022.1 GCA_003491635.1 Actinomycetota bacterium | reverse complement strand
AGTCGCCTGCCCCATTCTCTCCCTGAAGAAATCTATCGTTTTGTCCAGTCCACTCACTAAGTCGGTTTGGGCGCTCCAGCCGAGCTTTTCCCGGGCCAGGGAAACTTCCAAAAATATGCTGTCCAGCTCGCCCATTCTGGGAAGAGCATAAATCGGATCAAGATTTGAGCTCAAGCGCTCCTTTAAGATCCCAAATAGTTCATTCACGCTCGTACCTCTCCCCGTACCAATATTAACACTAACGCCACCTTGAACCTCCATGGCGAGGATGTTCACCTCCACAACATCACCTACATAAACATAGTCGCGAACTTGCTCCCCCGTCCCAAAGATAGTGGGTCTTTTCCCCTGTAGCATCTTGCCTATGAAGATGGCAACCACGCCCGCCTCCCCAAAAGGATCCTGGCGGGGACCATAGACATTGCCGTAACGCAAGACCACGTATTCGAGACCGTGACTCAGACGATACAGCCGGAGATATTCTTCGGCGGTATACTTGCTCAAACCATAGGGAGAGATGGGAGCCACAGGATGCATCTCATCCACGGGCAGATGCCTCGGTTCCCCATAGATGGCCCCACCAGAGGAGGCAAAGATAATCCTCTTTAACTTATTGGCACAGCAACATTCCAGAAGATGAATAGTGCCCAAGATATTAACCCTGGCATCAAAGAGAGGATCCTCAACCGACTTGCGTACATCCATTTGCGCTGCGTGGTGATTGATAAAATCCGGCTTCTCAATCCGAAAAACTTCCTCCAGCTCAGGCGAGGTTATATCCATGTGGTAGAACTTGGCCCGGGGGTTGATATTCTCCCTCTTACCCGTGGAGAGATCGTCCACGACCACGACCTTGTGTCCCCCTTCAACCAACCCATCGACCACGTGGGAACCGATGAAGCCAGCTCCTCCGGTGACAAGAACCTTCATCCAACACCCCTTCAATTCATAAATCGATACTTAATCAGGCACCAAAGGGCCACGAGGCCATCCTTCCAGCCCACTATCTTCTTCCCCTCTATATACTCCCTGCCCGCATAAGATATGGGTACTTCGTAAATGCGCGTGCCCCTCTTTAAAATCTTGGCCGTCACTTCGGGCTCAAATTCAAATCCCCTCGCCTTTATCTTTATCCCATCCAGAACTTCCCTGGTAAAGAGCTTGTAGCCGGTCTCCATATCCGAAAGGGTGGTATTGTACAAAATATTGGTGACCAAAGAGAGGAAGCGGTTTCCCACGTAATGCCAGAAGAGCATGTTCCGATGCTCACCGGTGAATCTGGAACCATAGACCACAGTCGCCTTTTTCTTCAAAACCGGATTGATCAACTTGGGATAGTCCTCGGGATCGTATTCCAGATCGGCGTCCTGGATAACGATTAAATCCCCTTTGGCGTGCTCGAGGGCCGTTCTGATGGCCGCACCCTTCCCTCTATTCTCGGAATGATAGAAAACCCGGACGCTCGAGTCCTCCATTAGCTTCAAAACATCTCTCGTCTCATCGGTGGAACCGTCGTCGACGACGATGATCTCTTTATCCACCCCGGGCAACTCCACCTGTTTAACCCTTCTTACGATCTCTTTTATGGTATTTTTCTCGTTGTAGGCGGGAATAATAACCGATAGCTTCATGATGATCAGGAATTAGTTACTCATTATTCGAAATTAGTTCACCCGCCTGCCAGCGCCTGCCGGCGACAGCCAATGGCGGGCAGGCAGTTCACAGTCGACAGATTAGGTATTAGTTATTCGCAATTCGGAATTCGTTATTCGTTCAGCTTTTTCTAATTCCGAATTCCTAATTTCGAGTTTCGAATTCCTAATTCCCGCTTTGCGATCCCTCCTTCACGCTTTACCTTTCAAAAACCACTCTATGGTGCGCGTCAACCCTTCATCTAAAGATATTTTAGGTTTCCACCCCAGGAGCCTCTCCGCCCTTGAAATATCCGGCCTGCGCTGCAGTGGATCATCCTCTGGGAGCGGCAAGAAAACCATCTCCGAAGAGGACTTGCACATCTCCTTGATGTGCTCAGCCAGGGAAAGAATGGTCATCTCATTTGGATTGCCGAGATTTATGATTTCACCCGTGGTTCCTTTTGAAAACATGGCTTTGAGTAACCCGTCGATCAGGTCATCTATGTAACAAAAGCTCCTCGTCTGAGAGCCATCTCCGTAAACGGTGAGGGGTTTATTCGACAGAGCCTGCTGGATGAAGTTGGGCACCACCCGTCCGTCTTTCCCTCTCATCCTGGGACCAAAGGTATTGAAAATGCGAACTATGACCACATCCAGGCCATATCGGCGATGGTAAGCCACAGTCAGAGCCTCGGCAAAACGCTTCGCCTCGTCGTAACAGGCCCGAGGCCCGACCGGATTGACATTGCCCCAATAGTCCTCAGATTGCGGTGACACCTTAGGGTCGCCGTAAACCTCGGAGGTGGAAGCGAGAAGAACCTTTGCTCCCCCTTCTCTGGCTACCTCCAACACATTATAAGTACCCAGGGAATTCACAATAAGTGTCTCTATGGAAAACGCCGAGTAGTCAACGGGGCTTGCCGGGCTTGCGAGGTGAAATATGCACTTGAGAGATGATGGTGTGGGGATAAGGGATGAGAAAGGAACGGTGATATCATGCTCGACCAATTCGAATTTTTCATCGTCCAGAAGATGTTCGATGTTCTCCCTGGACCCCGTGATAAAATTGTCCACGCAGATGACCTTATAGCCGCGCTCGATGAGAGCATCACAGAGATGAGAACCGATGAAGCCAGCTCCCCCGGTGACGAGTACCATTTCGCTTTCCCTTGAGGGGGTCACCCTTCGACCCTTTTCACTATGCTCAGGGTGACCTTGAGCCTGTCGAAAGGTCATCTACCCACCCCCTCGTATGTGAAGCCCATCTTCCTCAAAGCACTATGATCGAGGCAGTTCCTGGCATCCAGAATGACCGGCTTCCTGAGCAGAGATTTTATCTTCTGAAAATCCACCCACTTAAACTCGTCCCACTCGGTGAGCAAAATCAGAATATCGCTCCCCTCCGCAACCTGATAAGCATCGGAAACGTATTCTATATCGCCGAGAACATCTCCGGCATTCTTCATCGCCGCCGGATCGTAAGCTTTGATGTTGGCACCCTCCGACCGCAATTTTCTCAGGACGCTGATCGCCGGGGAATCCCTCACATCATCCGTATTCGGTTTAAAGGAAAGACCCAGGGCTCCGATCCTCTTCCCCCTCAAGCCACCCAGGAGCTTTCCGGCTTTCGAGACGATGAGCTGTCTCTGAGCCTCGTTGACCTCGATTACCCCCTTGAGCAATTCGAAATCGTATCCATTCTCCTCAGCGATCCTGATGAGAGCCCTGCAATCCTTGCCAAAGCAACTCCCTCCCCAACCCGGACCGGCCTTCAAAAACTCAAACCCAATGCGTCGATCATAACCCATACCCAGGGCGACCTCCTTGACATCGGCCCCCACGGTATCACAGATGTTGGAAATGGCATTGATGAAGGAGACCTTGGTCGCCAGAAAGGCATTGGAAGCATACTTTATCATCTCCGCACTGGCGGGATCGGTGATGACAAGAGGAGCCCTGATCGGCCCGTAGAGCTCGGTCATGAGACCAATCGCCCTCTGACTATTCGTGCCGATGACTATCCTGTCGGGATTGAGAAAATCCTCAATCGCCGAGCCCTCCCGCAAAAATTCGGGGTTGGAAATCACATCAAACTCGTGGGGATGAGGCATATTCTCCTCGATTAGCCTCTCAACCAACCTGGTCGTGCCGACTGGAACAGTACTTTTGTTCGCAATGATTTTGTATCTGTCTATGGCCTTAGCAATCCCCTTGGCCACTTCCTTTACAAAACTCAGGTCGGCTGCTCCATTTTCATCGGAGGGGGTACCGACACAAATGAAGATGATGTCGGAAGCCTCAACAGCCTCATTAAGATCCGTCGAAAAGGTCAAACTCCCCTCACCAAGTCCTGCTCTAACCAGCTCATCCAGACCGGGCTCGAAGATGGGGATGAGACCCTTGTTTAAATTGTCGATCTTCCCTTTGTCCACATCGATGCAAACGATCCTGTGTCCTATCTTCGCCAGTCCAGCACCGGTTACCAGACCGACGTAACCCACTCCCACAACCGCTACATCCACAACTTACCTCCTCTCCTGAAATCAGAAATCCGTTATTTGGAATTCGTTATTTGTTACTGAACTTTTGCGTTCTTAGTGAAGAAAACTCCACTCATTCACGACAAATACTCGAGATTTGGTTTAAAGCAAAGGTTAGACCTTAAGAAAACCGTCTCGGAGGCCGAGTGGGCACGGTGTCCGCCGTAGGCGGACGAGCGAGGCCGAG
>DNCG01000109.1 GCA_003491635.1 Actinomycetota bacterium | reverse complement strand
GGGGTGGCGATGAGTATACCAAATCTCATGCTCTCACTTTGAATCAGGGGGAAACTCATTTTGAAAAGGTAGTGGCTATGCAAAGGTTTCCCGCTCCCAAGAGGCTTATAAAGGTGACGACCAAGTCGGGTACGGAAATTGTTCTTACCCCAAACCATGAAGTGGCTGTGGACAGGCCAGCTGGCTTAGCTTGGCTCAGGGCAGATCAAATTAGGGCGGAAGATAGACTCGTATCTTTGAAAAGGTTGAATTTTGAAGCCAAGACGCCGGAAATCATTGATTTAGTACCCGGCGATTTCAGAGTTGAGAGGGACGAGAAAGTAGTTGGAGAGGTTGAGAGTAGGTTAATGGGAAAGTACAGATCCAGAAATTCGGTTTGGAGAAATTTGAGCATAAAATACATTGATCCAAGGGCAAAATCGATTCCCCTGAAAACATTCAGGCTCATGGTGGATGATTTGGGAGAAGAATGGGATCGAACCAAGAAACTGATTAGAAAGGTAGTTCGAGGGCCATCGGTGATTAATATTCCTCAGGCAAACGATAAGCTATTCTACTTGATGGGGCTTGTGGCCTCGGATGGTTCGATAACCAAGAAGGGTGAGTATGAGTATCGGATCGACTTTGTTAATACCGACGAGAACCTAATTGCTGCATTTAAGGAAACCTACCTACAGGTATTCCCCGACCGCCAGATAGGTGTGAGAGTGAGAAGAGAGACCTGTTCGGCGATCAAAGATCGAGAGATAAAATCAGCCAAATGCTTCCATTGCTATCTCAATAATCCTCTGTTTGGGCTCATTTGTGAGCATTACGGGATTAAAGTTGGCGCCCAAGGCTACTGGAATCTGGGCAAGATGATCAATCTCCCAACCGAACTTATCTCTGCTTTTCTAACCGGTCTTTTTGATGGAGATGGGAGCGTGAGGGTGAGAAAGTACGATGGTAGATGGGATGTTGGAGAAGCATATCTCTGTATAGAGAGCAAAAGAGCAGCCCACCATATCCAGTTGTTATTAAAGAGGTTGGGCGTGGTCGGCAATGTTAGGAAAATCACATCCGTATATAAAGTGGGGCTACATGGGAGCAACCTGACCAGGTTTTCTCATTGGATTAAACCACGTCATCCAGTGAAGGGAGAGATTCTAGAAAATATAAAATTGCTCTCTGGGAAAGGCAGGATTAACAAAACGCAAGAACAAGTTCTACCATTCGCAGTGGGGCAAGCTTTGGCTGAACTTCCGGGGAGTAAGGATATCTTGAGTCCAAGTACCTTATTCTACTACAGAACTGGCAGATCGAGGCCAGTGGTTTCCAATGTTCAAAGAGTATTGAATTCGGTGGTTGACACGGAGCACATTGAGTCGCTGATGGATGTGGATTACTTCCTGGATAGTGTGAATAAGGCCGAGGAAGTTCAGAATCGAGGGGAGTACGAGCACGTCTACAATTTGACTCTCGCAAATATCCATTCCTACGTCGTTAACGGTGGCCCGCTGGTGAAAAATTGCGGTTGCTTTGAGTGCATTCTTGCCATTCTTCCCATGTGCAATGGGGCGATGGTGGTCAACAGGGAGTTTCCCGGGATGACCCCCTGCGGGATGAAGTTTTCGACTTTGGCTGGATCGGTTGGAGGGGGAGCTCAAACTCCGGGTTTTCTCGGTGTCGGCAAGCAATACCTTGTGAGCAAGAAGTTTATTCAGGCAGAAGGTGGGTTCAAGCGGATCGTCTGGATGCCCAAGGAGCTGAAGGAGCTCATGCGGGAGCAGCTTCAAAAGCGGGCGGAGGAGATAGGCGAGCCCGATTTCGTGGAGAAAATCGCCGACGAGACCATAGCCACCACCGAGGAGGAGGTCATGGAGTATATGCAGAAGGTGAACCACCCGGCATTGACGATGGAACCATTGCTTTAAGGATGGCAGATGGCAGATGGCAGATGGCTGATGGCAAAGGGATTAGTGAAGAGGGATGCGTCTAGGGAAAAAATCTTTTAATACCCCTTTAGACTCTAGACTGATCCCTAATCCCTTAATCTATAACGAATTGCGAATAACCAATAACTGAGTGGAGGGAGATTCAGTGGCGTTAACCGGATTGGACATTTACAAGAAGTTACCCAAGACGAACTGCGGAGAGTGCGGGATTCCCACTTGTCTGGCTTTTGCCATGAAACTGGCGGCCGGCCAAGCCGAGCTCGATGCTTGTCCTCATGTCTCTGAGGAGGCGAAGGAAGAGCTTTCCGAGGCGGCGGCCCCCCCCATTCGCGGTATCACCGTCGGCAAGGATGATTACGCTTTCAAAGTGGGAGAGGAGACGGTCCTGTTCCGCCATGAAAAGACTTTTGTTAATCCCCCTGCCTTTGGTGTTCTGATCGAGGATGGCTTGAAGGACGATGAGATCGAGGCAAAGGTCGAGCGGGCGAATAAACTTTCCTTCGAGAGGGTGGCCCAGACTCTGCGGGCGAACGTCGTTGCTGTCAAATCCACCTCGGATGCCCGGAGATTTGTTCAGGTGGTGGAGAAGGTGAAGGGAGCGACGCCATTGCCCTTGGTTTTGATGACGGAGGATCCTGAGAGGATGAAAGCCGCTTTATCCGCGGTCGCGGATGGCAGACCCCTCCTCTACGCTGCCGATAAGGATAACTACGAAGTCATGGTGGCTTTGGCGAAGGAGCACGGTTGTCCCCTGGTGGTTCGTGAGCCAACTGGCCTGGATGCTCTGGCTTCCCTCTCCGAAAAGGTAAGCGCCCTTGGTGTCAAGGACCTGGTGCTGGATCCGGGTTCCGCTTCCTCGGCGGAGACCTTCAAAAACCTCATCATGATCAGGCGAGCGGCTCTAAAGAAAAAGTTTCGGCCCCTGGGTTATCCGGTCATTACCTTCCCTTGCCTGGAGGGAGAGGATGATTTCATGGAGGCGATGTTGGGCGGCGTTCATGTGCTGAAATACGCTGGAATCACTATCTTTAACGATCTTGAGCCATGGAAGATGCTTCCCTTGCTCGTCCTGCGTCAGAACATCTACACCGATCCTCAGCGCCCCCTCACGGTGAAGGAGGGGATCTATGAGATCGGTAAACCCGATGAGAACTCACCTACTCTTCTTACCACGAACTTCTCCTTGACCTACTTTATAGTCTCCTCGGAGGTGGAGGCGAGCAGGGTTCCCGCCTGGCTCTGCATAATGGATGTGGAGGGTCTCTCGGTCTTGACCGCCTGGGCGGCGGGAAAGTTCATTCCGGAGAAGATCGGGCCCTTCATCAAGCGCTGTGGGATTGCCGATAAAGTCAAACACCATAAGCTGGTGATTCCGGGATTTGTGGCTCAGATCAGCGGTGAGCTTGAAGAGGAGCTCCCGGACTGGAAGATAGTTATTGGTCCCAGAGAGGCCAGTGATCTTCCAATCTCCTTGAAGGCCTGGAGCACCTAAGGAATGGGAAAATTGAGGTTGGGCCTCAAAGCTGGATATTCCCCTCCTCAAAAAGTGTAGCGCCTAAAGGCAGTGAAAAAGTGAAAGTTAAAGTGAAAAGTGAAAAGTTAAAGGGAGCAAGATAGTATTTTGCCATCAGCCATCAGCCCTCAGCCATCAGCCGAATTGTCTTCTCCTTGCCAGGTGGCTTGTCCTGTTCATGCCGACGTTCAGGGATATATTTCTCTTATTGCTCAAGGAAAACCTGGCGATGCCCTAAAGCTTATAAGGGAGAAAAATCCTTTTCCTTCTGTCTGTGGCCGAATTTGCCCACATCCCTGCGAGGACGTCTGCCGAAGGGGCCAAGTTGATCAGGCAATTTCTATTGCTTCTCTTAAAAGATTCGCTGCTGAATATGGGAATCACCAAAAATCAGAGCTTCTGGCCAAGAAGGCTAAAGCTGGGAGGGCCAAAGCCAAGAAAGTGGCGGTTGTCGGTGCTGGACCATCAGGGCTTACAGCCGCTTTTGACCTAGTAAGGCTTGGTTATTCAGTCATAGTCTTTGAGAAGTTCGAAAAACCGGGAGGGATGTTATTCTCGAGCATCCCCAAATATCGTCTGCCTAAAGAGGTACTCGAAGAGGATATCAACTGGATAGTCTCCCAGGGGGTTGAGATTAAAACTGGTGTAGAGATAGGAAAAGATCTCAACCTTAACAACCTCAAGGAAGATTTTGATGTGATTTTGATAAGCGTTGGACTTCAGAAAAGTCAGGCTCTTAATATCCCTGGTTCAGACCTCCAAGGTGTTGTCCCCGCGCTCCCCTTCTTGCAATCGATAAATTCTGACCGTCCAATGGAAGTTGGCCAGGAGGTTATCATTATTGGCGGCGGTGACGTCGCCATCGACTCGGCTCGAGTAAGCCTTCGCCTTGGCTCAAAGAAGGTCTCTATCGTCTATCGGAGAGGGCGAGAGGAGATGCCAGCTAAGTCCTGGGAGATTGAGGAAGCCGAGCATGAAGGAGTAGTCTTTCAGTACCTGACCGCCCTGGTCAAAGTAATTGGTAAAAATGGAAAGGTAGCCAGCATCGAATGTATCAAGATGAGATTGGGAGAACCAGATGAGAGTGGGCGGCGGCGACCAGAACCAATCGAGGGTTCGGAGTATGTTATCGAAGCAGATACTGTCATTCTTGCTATCGGCCAGGAAGCTAACCTCTCATTCTTAAAAGATACCGGCATAGGTTTAGATGAAAAGGGGCAGCTTGTCTGGGATAAGTCGACCTTTATGATGACAGAGCCTGGCATTTTTGCCTGTGGTGAAGTTGTAACCGGGCCTGGCTCAGCTATAGAAGCAATTGCCAGCGGACACCAAGCGGCGGCAGCCATAGATAATTATTTGAGTGGAGGTGCTTTATCTGAAGAGGCTAAGGAAGAAATGATAGCTGCAGGTGATCTTGTCCCAGAAATTATTGAGAAGATTAGGAGGCAAGAAAGGCAGAAGATGCCTACAGTTGCCGTGAAGGAAAGGCTTAGGAATTTTGACCAGTTTGAACTAGGTTTTTCAGAAACTATGGCCGTTAGGGAAGCACAGAGATGTTTAAGCTGCACAGTTGGAGCAGAAGATATTAAAGAAAAATGCGCCTCTTGTCTTACTTGTATGCGCATCTGCCCTTATGGTGTACCAGTTGTTGAGGAAGGAGCTTTTGCTGGGATAAGAGTTGATCAATGTCAATCATGTGGGATTTGCGCTCCCAGTTGTCCAGCTGCGGCTATCTTTATGAAACAGTTCAGCTCCGAGGAGATACTCGCCTTAATAGGAGAAAAATTGAAAATTAGAGGCGCTCAGAGTGAACCAGTCACCCTTGGCTTTATATGTAATTATCTTGGCTCTAAGAGCGAAGAAAGCGCAATTGAAGTTTCTCTTCCAGAAAGCGTTGAAGTAATCAGTATTTTTTGCCCTGGAAGGTTAGATATAGTTTGCCTACTCAAGCCAGTTGAGTTAGGTGCTAATGGAGTATTTGTAGTCAGCTGTGCTGAGGAGGATTGTCGCCATCCACAGGGAAGCAGATGGGTGGCTAAAAGGGTAGAATATGCAAAAAAGATCCTGAATGATGTGGGGTTAGACCCAAACCGTCTGGAGATATTTAGTCTATCTACGCCCTTTGGCGAAGAGCTATTAAAAGTAGCCAAGGAAATGGTTGCGCGCCTCAAGGGATGAAAAATTAAGGTGGGTGTGAGAGATGATTGTTGGGGAACAAAAGCCTGTTGATGAAATAAGGGAGATGATCGCGGACTATGAAAAAATCCTAGTGTTAGGGTGCAATGGCTGTGTGGCTGTTTGCTTTGCTGGTGGAGAAAGAGAAGTAAAAATTCTGGCGAGTGCACTTAGGATGACAGCCAAGATTGCTGGTGATAAGAAGGAAATTACTGAGGGTGCAGTCGAAAAACAATGTGAGTGGGAATTCATCGAATCTTTAAAGGAGCAGGTCGAAAAGTGTGAGGCGGTTGTTTCTATAGCCTGCGGAATTGGAGTCCAGGCATTGGCTGAGAAATTCCCTGAAACACCGATTTTCCCCGGCCTTAACACTTCATTTATGGGGATGCCTCTAGAGGCGGGTGTCTGGGCAGAGACCTGTGCTGCTTGTGGCGAGTGCATCCTGGATAAAACGGGTGGAATCTGCCCAATCGCTCGCTGCGCCAAAAATCTGCTCAATGGACCTTGTGGCGGTTCTCAGGATGGCAAGTGCGAAGTCTCTCCTGAGACTCCCTGCGCTTGGGAGCTTATTTATCACCGCTTTAAAGATAGGGGGCGGTTAGGTGCTTTAGAGGAAATTCGTCCAGCCAAAGATTGGTCAAAGGCTAGAGATGGGGGAGTAAGAAAAATTGTCAGAGAGGATCTTAAGCTATGAAGCTCATGAAGTCCGGAAGTAATTTAGAACGACTTCTCCAAGAGGGCAAATTTGTAGTCACCGCTGAACTCGGTCCTCCCAAAAGCGCAGATGCAGACGTAATTCGGAAGAAAGCAAACATTCTTAAAGACGTAGCCGACGCGGTGAACATCACTGACTGCCAGACGGCCATCGTGAGGGTGTCTTCCATTGCCGCGGGTTGCATTCTCGTTCAGATGGGGCTGGAGCCGATTATTCAGATGACCTGTCGTGACCGCAATCGGATCGCTATCCAGAGTGACCTGCTGGGCGCAGCCGCTCTTGGGATTAGGAATTTACTCTGCCTCACCGGAGACCATCAGAAGTTTGGCAATCATCCGAGTTCAAAAAATGTTTTTGATTTGGATTCCATTCAGCTCCTGAAGATGGTCAAGGATATGAGGGACGAGAAAAAATTTCAATGCGGTGAGGAGATGGATATAGAGCCGCGTTTCTTCATCGGAGCGGTTGAAAACCCCTTCGCCGATCCCTTTGAATATAGAGCCTTGAGGCTCGCCAAAAAGGTCGCCGCCGGCGCCGATTTCATCCAAACCCAAATCGTGTACAATGTGGATAAATTCTCTCAGTGGATGGAAAGGGTGCGCCAGTTGGGCCTAGATCACAAGGTCTATATATTAGCCGGGGTCTCGCCATTGAAGTCCGTGGGCATGGCCAAGTATATGAAACACCATGTCCCCGGTTTGGATGTACCCGATGCACTCATCGAGAGGATAGGTAAGGCGGAGAATCCAAAAGAGGAAGGGATCAAAATCTGTGTGGAGATAATAAATCGGGTCAGGAAGATCCAGGGTATTTCTGGTGTCCACATAATGGCCATAGAGTGGGAAACCAGCGTGCCTGAGATTGTGGAGAGGGCGGGACTCTTGCCCCGTCCCAAGATTGCCTGATCTTTGCCTCCTGACAAACACGACGTGGAGGAAGTTATGCCCGAAGAGCGGCTTCGTGTAGTGCTCATAAACTATACTCCAAATCCGGAGGAGACGATAGCCTTGGCGGGAAGGCTCTGTTATTCCCCGGTTGGTGTTCCACAGCTAAGGGAAAAAATGTCGGATGAGGAGAAAAAGAAACTCCTCAAGCTACTATTGGCCGGGGGTCACCACAGTCCCCTTGAACATGCCAATTTCACCTTTGCCATAGAGGGAATCTCCAGGGCCTGTAGTCATCAACTCGTTCGCCATCGCATCGCTTCCTACAGTCAGCAGTCGCAGCGATATGTGAGCGCCAGCGATTTCGGTTACATCATTCCCCCCGAGATAGCCAAGGACGATGAGCTTAAGGCCAGTTTCATTGAGGATATGCGAAGGTTTGTCCAAAGATACGAATTTTACGTGGAGCGGTTGTTGGCCAAGGGACGTGACCGAGAACAGGCTCAGGAAGATGCCCGATTCGTGCTCCCAAACGCCGCCGAGACGAAGATCGTGGTGAGCATGAATGCGCGAGAATTGATCCACGCGAGCAACGTAAGACTCTGCCTGCGCGCTCAATGGGAAATTCGACGCCTTTTCGAGGCCGTGAAGAAGGAAGTGGCTGTTGTTGCTCCCACCATAGCCGCCTACATGGTGCCCAAATGCGACGACAAGATCTTGGGCTATTGTCCCGAGGGGAAGATGAGCTGCGGACTGGTGAAAACGAGAAAGCCAAGTTAGAGGATCACCTTCTGGTTTGTTGGTTCAACTCATGCGGGGCTTCGTGATTTCTTGAGGGAATTCAGGTGAGGTGAGGGTGAAGATCGCCATCAGCGGCAAGGGTGGAGTGGGCAAGACCACCATCGCGGCGGTTTTAGCCCGTCTTTATGCGGACAAGGGATATAAGGTGCTGGCGGTGGACGCCGATCCCGACGCTAATCTGGCTTCCGCTTTGGGCTTACCCGAGGCGGTAGCAGGTAGAATAGTTCCTCTATCGGCCATGAAGAGCTTGGTCGAGGAGCGAACAGGGGCGAAACCGGGCGTCTTTGGGGGCTTCTTCAAGTTGAACCCCAGGGTGGATGATATCCCAGATAGGTTCTCCGTCGAGTCTCATGGTGTTAAGCTCATCGTGATGGGGGCGGTTGAGCGGGGAGGAGCTGGCTGTATCTGTCCGGAAAGCGCCCTCTTGCGGAATCTAATGAGGCATCTTTTGGTTGAGAGGGGCGAAGTTGTGGTCATGGATATGGAGGCCGGCATCGAACACCTTGGCAGGGGAACGGCCGAGGCGGTGGATGCGCTCATCGTCGTGGTCGAACCCGGGCAGGGGAGCATTCAGACGGCCAGATCCATAAGGAGGCTGGCTGGAGACATCGGAATCAAACGGATTTTTCTGGTGGGGAACAAGGTCAGGAACGAGACCGAAGCGAATTATCTTGAGAAAAGCCTGCCTGACATCCCCTATCTCGGTTCGGTGAGGGAGAACATGAAGGTTCGCCAGGCCGATCTCCATGGAGAATCGTCCTACGAGGTCGACGAGAATTTCGTAAGACAAGTTGACGAGATACGCATGGAGCTTGAGAAAGCAGTCAAATAAAGGTATAGGGTAAAGTCGCTGATGGCAGATGGCTGATAGCTTATAGTTGGATAGTTGATGGTTGTAGCATTAGCCATCGAGCGACCTCGCCATCGGCGGGGGAGCGGGCCATAAACTATATGCTATCGAGGCCGGTAAGGCTGGGCTATCAACCGAAGACTGGTAGCTGGCGGCTGGGAGCTGATAGCTGGCGACCAGTAAGTGGGAGAGAGTGGATAAGAAGAAGATCGAACGGGGTGTCAGATTAATACTCGAAGGGATAGGAGAAGACCTCCAGCGCGAGGGGCTCAAGGGAACACCAGCCCGGCTCGCGGACATGTACGAGGAGGTCTTTCAGGGTCTTTTTATCGATCCAACGAAGATCGTTCGCAAGGTGGCCGGGGAGAAACACGACGAGATGGTCATGGTCAAAAACGTCCCCTTCTATTCCTTTTGTGA
>DNCG01000124.1 GCA_003491635.1 Actinomycetota bacterium | reverse complement strand
GCATCCTTGCCAACGTAGCCATCTCCCCACTTTATCCCCCTGTAAAGAACGGCTCCCTCATCGATTATGGTATCATCCCCGATCACCAGGGGACCCAAGAGTTTAGCATTTTTTCTAACCAGGCAGTCGTCTCCCATGCAAATCGGGGGAACCAGCGTCACGCCCTTCTCGATTTGACACTTATTCCCAATCCAGATGCCCTCGCTGAGGAGGTTCCCGGGCATCTTCACCTTGACCTTGCTCTCCAGGGCATCGAAGTTTCCGCGCTGATACTCCTCAAACTCACCAACATCATTCCAGTAATCATCGTGGCGATAACCATAGAGCTTCTCTTTCTTTTGAACGAAAGTCGGGAAAAGATTTCTGCCAAAATCGTAAAAGGTGTTGGCTGGAATAAAATCAAACACATTGGGCCCAAACACATAGATACCACTATTGGCCAACTTGCTTCTGGCCTCCTCCCGAGAAGGCTTCTCCTGAAACTCCAGAATGCGATCCTTTTCATCAGTTATCACTACACCGTACTTCGAGGGATCCTCCACTTCGGTGAGAACGATGGTGGCCAATGCCTTCTTCTTTTTGTGGAACTCGACCAGCCTCGTGAGGTCTAAATCAGTCAAAGCATCCCCGCTGATGATGAGAAAGGTCTCGTGGTTAAAGAATTTCTTGACCTTCCCAACCCCACCAGCGGTGCCCAAAAGGCTCTCTTCGAAGGAGTAGTAGAGGTTCACGCCCCACTTTGAACCGTTCTTGAAATAATCGGTGATCACATCCGCATGGTAGTGAAGATTCACAATGATCTCAGAAAATCCGTGAGACGCCAGAAGTTCAACAATGTGCTCCATCACCGGCTTATTCACGATGGGCACCATGGGTTTGGAGATCTCCTCCGTCAAAGGCCTAAGACGTGTGCCCAAACCAGCAGCAAGGATCATTGCCTTCATAATTTCCCTCCAGCCTCTTGCCTCGACAACAAATTCCTCAAACTCTCCGCATAGGGCCCCCTGGCAATTCCTTTCTCGGTGACAATGGCGGTGATGTAGCGATTGGGCATCACGTCAAAGGCAGGGTTAAAAACGGGGACGGCCTCGGGGGCAATTCTCTTACCGCAGATGCGGGTTACTTCTTTCGAATCTCGTTCCTCGATAACTATTTCCTCCCCAGAGAAAATATTGAAATCTATGGTGGACATGGGTGCAACCACATAAAGTGGGATCTCGTTCTCTTTAGCCAACACCGCCAGTGTATAAGTTCCAATTTTATTGGCGGTGTCCCCATTCGAGGCGATCCTGTCCGCCCCAACCAAAACTTTGTCCACCCTTCCACGGCTCATCAAAAATCCAGCCATGCTATCCGTGATCAAAGTGACGGGAATATCCTCCTTCATGAGCTCCCAGGCGGTCAGGCGAGCTCCCTGAAGAAGCGGGCGGGTCTCATCCGCATAGACATGAACTCTCTTTCCCTGCCCATGAGCAGCTCGAACGACTCCAAGGGCGGTGCCATACTCCGTTGTCGCTAGCGCTCCAGCGTTGCAGTGAGTGAGAATATTATCACCATCCTCGATGAGGATGCTACCGTGTACCCCCATCCGCCGACAGGTCTCGGCATCCTCTCTGGCAATGAAGATGGCTTCCCTCTCAAGCAAAGATTTCAACTGCTCCACCTCTAAATCCTTGTGATCGAAGACAGCTCTCTTCATGCGCTCAATCGCCCAAAACAAATTGACCGCCGTGGGGCGGGTTTTTGACAGGATCTCGGCGATCACCTCGATCTCTCGAATTAACTCCGAGCTGGTCCCAGCCGAAGAGTTCCTAGCCCCGAGGGCGATACCGAAAGCAGCAGCGACCCCGATGGCCGGAGCCCCTCTGATCCTCATCGTCTTGATGGCCTCAGCCACACACCGATGATCTGCACACTCAAAAAACTCCTCCCGAAGGGGGAGTTTTGACTGATCGATCATCCTTAACTTTCCATCAACCCACTCGATTGTCTTCATCACAATTTTGTTCGGTTATCCAGGATTCGTTATTAAGAATTAGTTATTCGGAATTCGTAATTCGTTATTAGTAATTGGTTATTCGAAATTAGCTTCGCCTTTCCTAGTTCCGAGTTCCGAATTTCTAATTCCGAATTTCCCTCTTCATCTCGGGCGCTCTAGTCTCTCCAAGAGTTCAACAAGATAACTGATCTTGGCCACTTCCTCAATCAACTCCGCAGTGTAGGTGGCCTCCCAAAGATTTTCTCCCACGGCCAGGACGCCGTGTTGTTCCAAAAGGACGCCGCGAAAATTTCCCAGACGCTCGTGTACGGCCTGGGCGAGCTCCTCGGTTCCGAATCTAAAATAGGGGACAATCGGGACATCTCCCAAGATATATTGGCTCTCCGGATTGACTGGTTTAAGGTGAATCTTCATATAGGCAAGAGCAGAGGCGTAGATCGAGTGAGTATGAACTATCCCTTCCACATCGGGACGAGCTTTATAGACAGCCAGGTGCATCCTTACCTCGGAGGACGGCTCTTTCGCCCCCTCGAGAAGGTTTCCATCCAAATCAACGATGGCCAGATCCTCATCCTTCATCTTCCCCAGACAGATTCCCGTGGCCGTGATGAGAATTCTATTCCTCCTCAGCCGGCAACTTATGTTTCCAGCCACACCAACAACGAGCTTTCTGTCGTACAGATGCCGGCCTATTTCCACCATATCCAATCGAAAATCCCTGGCTTGACCTCTAGCCATCCTTCACCTCCATTGGTTGCCTGTTAGTTGACAGTTCACAGTTGACCCTACCTGCCGGTAGGCAGGAGTT
>DNCG01000003.1 GCA_003491635.1 Actinomycetota bacterium | reverse complement strand
CGTCATGGGAATATCTCCGGCGTCCTTTATCAGATAGTTGTGTTTTACAATGGGCAACGTTATGCCCGTGGTATCGACTTCCTGAAAGGCATCCGTGCCGATAACCGGTGTGGGAACCTGTCCAGTAATGGCAACGACGGGTATGGAATCCATGTAGGCATTGGCAATTCCCGTGACCAGATTTGTTGCACCGGGACCAGAGGTTGCCATGCACACGCCAACCTTCCCCGTGGTCCTTGCATAACTATCAGCCGCGTGAGCGGCGCACTGCTCGTGTCTGACGAGAATGTGTCTTATCCTGGAATCCAGGAGAGCATCGTAGATTGGAAGGGTCGCTCCCCCGGGATATCCGAAGATTATCTCGACTCCTTCCTTCTCCAAAATCTTGATTATCGCCTGTGCGCCCGTTATCTTCACTCTCTCACCCCCCTTTAGTCTATTAGTCAGTAGTTGGAAGTCGGTGGTTAGGAGTTAGGAGTAAAACTCCAAACATCTTAAACCTACCCACTACCGACTCTTCACTCCCCACTAATAAATTCCTAACTCCCGACTAGGAGACTACCAACTTCTCTCGATTATTGCTCCTTTAGACGCGGATGATACCAATTTCGCATATAAAGCCAAATATCCTCCCTTGACTTTGAGAGGAGGGGGCGACCATTCTTTCATCCTCCTATCTATCTCCCTCTGATCCAATTTTAGATTCAATTTTCTTCCCGGAATGTCTATCTCGATGACATCACCATCTTTAACTATGGCGATCGTGCCACCTTCCTGGGCCTCGGGTGAAATGTGCCCGATGGCCGCCCCCCTACTTCCGCCGGAAAATCTCCCGTCGGTGATCAAGGCCACGGTGGCATCGAGACCCATTCCCGCGATGACCGAGGTAGGAGTGAGCATCTCCCTCATACCCGGACCACCCTTGGGACCCTCGTAGCGAATGATGATAATGTCTCCCTTATTTATTTTGCCTCCCATGATCGCCTCGACGGCTTCTTCTTCTGAATCGAAAACCCTCGCCGGGCCATTGTGCTTGAGCATCTCGGGCAAAACTGCCGACTGCTTGACCACCGCACCATCCGGCGCCAGATTACCTCGAAGAATGGCCAATCCACCAATCTTCGAGTAAGGTTCGGTTATAGGTCTTATGACCTCGGGATTAAGATTTTCCACGCCTTTTATGTTTTCCCCCAGCGTCTTTCCCGTTACCGTTGGGACATCGGCATTAATCAGATTCTCCTTGGCCAATTCGGCCATAACGGCGGGGATTCCCCCCGCTCCATCCAGTTCCTGTACGTGAAGAGAGCTGGCGGGACTTATCTTGCAAAGATTTGGTGTGCGACCGCTCACCTCATCCACCAGATCGAGATCAAAGCCGATGCCGGCCTCGTGAGCAATGGCCGGTAGATGAAGAACGGTATTCGTCGAACCTCCTAGGGCCATGTCAACGGCCAACGCATTCTCGAAAGCTCCGGGGGTCATTATCCCCCGCGGCTTCATATCCCTCTTCAAGAGCTCCATCACCTGCATGCCCGCCTTCTTGGCCAGTCTCACCCGCTCGGCGTAAACGGCGGGAATGGTGCCATTCCCAGGCAGAGCCATGCCCAGTGCCTCGGTCAAACAGTTCATTGTGTTCGCCGTGAACATTCCAGCGCAAGAACCACAGCCTGGACAGGCATAATCCTCTATTTCGGAGAGCTCCTTCTCGCTCATTCTTCCGGCCTCGACCGCTCCCACAGCCTCGAAGACGGAGATCAAGTCGATCTCTTTCCCCCTATACCTGCCAGCGAGCATTGGACCGCCGCTCACAAAGATGGTGGGTATGTTTATCCTCATCGCTGCCATGAGCATCCCCGGAACTATCTTGTCGCAGTTGGGGATCATCACCAGGGCATCGAAGCGATGGGCCTCGACCATCAACTCGACGGAGTCGGCGATTACCTCGCGGCTGGCCAGGGAATATTTCATCCCCGGATGATTCATGGCGATACCATCGCATATGCCGATGGTAGAAAATTCCAGGGGTGTCCCACCGGCGATGCGCACCCCAGCCTTCACGGCCTCGGCGATCTTATCCAGATGAATATGACCGGGGGCGACCTCATTGGCCGAATTCACAATGCCAATTAAGGGTCGATTTATCTCCTCATCGCTCAATCCAGCTGCTTTAAGTAACGATCTATGGGGAGCTTTACTTAAGCCCCTTTTCATGGCATCGCTTCTTAAATTCACGATCTCTCCCCCGCATCGACTTGCCATCCATTCCCCGTCGCAAGTTGCCGGAAAATCGTTGTACCATGCCCCATCCTGCGACCGGTGACCATACAAGAAAACCCCTCATCCAAGGGACGAGAGGTTCTTCCTTCGCGGTACCACCCAAATTCCCCCTAAACGGAGGCACTCATAGCATTGTAACGGCCGCTAACCGATCAAGCCTACTTAAGTCGGGAGTGAGGAGCCGGGAGTGGATGGTGAATTGATTTAAGTTACTCCCGATTACCGACTAAGAGACTACCAACTTGTTCAGCCCATAGCTCCGGGGCGACGTTCAATTTAGCAAACTATCCCGGCTTTCACCAACCCCGGTTCGCTGTGGCAGTTGCTAAACTTACTGCTCCCCTTCACAGCCTTTAGAAAGCTAAGTTGGAGGTAATTATACCCAAATGGGCAACAAAGTGTCAAGGAAACAACTACAGGAATGGATTGTTGATGATGGGAAATGCAATTTTCGGGTTGAAAAGCAAATCATTGGTGCTATTTAGGAATTTCTGTTTTAAAATTAGATGAAAGCTTCAATTAAGGTGGTGCAATGGCGAGCATATGAGCATATTCTTCATCTTCATGGTTCTAATCATCATCATTTTAATCGTCTCCAGTCTGTTGAATCAGACGAGAATTCCATTGGAAACCGCCTTTATGATTGCAGGGATACTGGTCGGACCCCACGGTTTTGGAATCCTCCCCTTGGGTGAAACAGTACAAGCCTTAGCCTCAGTCGGGCTCATATACATGCTATTTCTGGCTGGGCTAGAAATTAAAATGGAATACATCAGAAAGATTGGCTTAAGAGCGGTAGCTTTCGGGATATTTACCTTTATAATCCCGTTTATCATGGGATTTTCAATCGGAAGGTATTTTCACTTAGGCCTTTTAGGTAGCATCCTACTCGGCTCGATCTTATCCTCTCACACCATCATCACGTATCCTTTATTAAAAGACCGCGGATTAATGAAGGAGGAGATTGTTTCCATTGCCTTCTTTGGAACGGTATTCACGGATACCGGCGCCCTGCTTATATTGGCACTCATAGTAGCAGCAAAAGCTGGGGAGGCGGTGGGAGCTGAATTCATCCAATTGGGGATTCTGTTCAGCCTCTTCGTGCTGGTTATTTTGGGAGGGATACCTTTATTGGCTAAGAAATTCTTTAAACTTGATCACGCCAAACGTTCGGATTTTCACTTCATCATCTTAATTTTACTAATCACCGCAGTTCTGGCCGAGATAATCAAGATTCACGCCATAGTTGGAGCCTTTCTAGCCGGAATAGCATTAGCCGCAGGTTTAAAGCATCATACCGATGGTCAGCCACTCAGGGAAGTGTACTTCTTCGGCCGGGGATTTTTCATACCCATATTTCTGATAGTGGTGGGGATGAAGACGAATTTAACCATACTCATAAGCGGAGCCCAATCCCTTGCCCTGACGCTCTTTATCGTTTTGGGATTAATCCTTGCCAAAATTTCAGCAGGTTTGCTAACCGGAAGAATTTTTAACTACGGGCTCGATCGCTCACTCGCCCTGGGCTTCATGACCTTACCCCAACTGGCGGTCACCTTGGCAGCAGCGGTCGTGGGGAAAGAAATGGGAATCATTCCCATGGGCGTTTTTAACGCAGTAGTGGTAATGTCCGTAGTTACCTCGTTGAGCTCTCCAATACTGGTAAAATGGGTCTTTGACAGAATGATGATCAAAGGAGATGTCACTTTCGACAGCTCTCGTCCTTTTGAACTCTAAAGCTCTATTAAATTTGTTTGGTCTAACCACAAGAATTATCTCGACTATCCCCATCGTCTCCGTCATTCTTACAAAGGAAATAACGCCCATACCCAGGGTTGGATTGAAGAGCTTGATTTAT
>DNCG01000080.1 GCA_003491635.1 Actinomycetota bacterium | reverse complement strand
CCATCGAATACTTGAACCCGGCTATTATTGGAATCGGCCACAAAGATGGTGCCATCCCCGGAGACGGCGATGCCATTGGGGAAAGCAAACTCTCCCTCCCCATCGCCGCCCCGACCAAACTTTCTCAACAACCTGCCACGGGAACTAAAAATCTTTATGCTCTGATCGCCCACATCGGTGACGTAAAGCTTGCCACCGGCAAATGCCAAAGCCACTGGTTTAACAAGTACTTTGTCTTCCTTCGGAAAGTCATGCAAATATGTGCCACTAGGGTCAAAGACCATTATCTTTTGATTGGCTATTTCGGAGACATAGATATTTCCGTCGTCGCCGACGGCTATCCCCATAGGGTAGGACCTTTTGTTCCCGGAAATCACCACTTTGAAAGAAAAGAGATATCTTCCCTTCTTGGTAAAGACCTGCACCTGGCTGTTACCACTGTCGGTCACGAATAATTTGTTATCCGAGAGGGCAACTCCCAGGGGAGTTTTGAGCTCCTTTCCATCTCCGCTGATGTTGAAGAGAAACTTAAGCCCCGGTTCAACCTTGAGCTCACTTTGCCAATAATATAGAGCCAGACCGACAAGAACGACCAACAGCACGGATAAAACAATGAGGAGGACTATGATGTTTTTCCTGCTCAAAGCCAATCCTTTTATCGTCTTTCCCCCCTTGTACCGTTACAACTATTTCCTGTATCACTTCTTTCAACAAACGCCTTTAAAGTTGTAACGGCACTAGTTAGCTACCTTGCCCTTTCAGGCAGGGCTTGTGAACATCTTATCAAAGAGCGCCCTCCTGAACAAGAAAAAACCGTGCTCAGCTTGGTTTTCATTCTCCCTCACCGATGGTTGGATTGCGCAAGCACCCCCCGCTCTGTACAATAAAGCCAGTACCAACTGCTAGGGGTCAGGGGCCAAGGAGAATAAAAAGTCGGGAGTGGGGAGTTTGGAGTCGGGAGTTAGAAACTCGAAATTCGCAATTCGGAATTAGGAATTGGGAACTCGCAACTAGGAATTAGAAACTCGAAATTAGGAATTCGAAACTTGAAACTCGGAATTAGGAAGAGCTGAGCTAATAACGAATTACTAGTAACGAATAACTAATTCCTAATAACTAATTCCGAATAACGAATTGCGAATAACGAATTGCCGCATCCGTCATCTGACAAAGATTAGGAGCAAGTTTGAATGAGAACCGCGAGGCTTTGAAAAAAGCCAGAAGAAAAAAAGATATCCTCAGCATCACGGCACTGATTTTAATTCTGCTGTTCACGGGTGGGCTGGTCGGCTCCTCCCATCCCTCCTTCTGCAAGTCCTGTCACATCGAGAAACCGTATTACCAGAGCTGGAAAGAGTCTCCGCACAATAAAATAGGTTGTCTTTCCTGCCATCAAGAGCCGGGCGTCCTCGGTTTCTGCGCCGAGAAGCTGAAGATGGTGAGGAGAGTTATATCTAACACCCTGCGTTCCTATCGAAAACCCGTCATCGGAAACGTCAGCAACGCCTCCTGCCTTAAATGTCACGGGTGGGTTCAAAAGAAATTGGCCATAAGGGAGGGCATTCGAGTCAGCCACCGGGAGTTCCTAGAGAAAGCCTACAAATGTATCGACTGTCACAGCACTGTGGCCCACGGCGAGGTAAGCGCGATAAAGGAATATCCACATATGGACAAGTGCACCCCCTGCCACAACAAAAGGATAGCCCCCACAACCTGCGAAATCTGCCATGTGAAGGGAGCCGAAAGGACTGTGAGATACACGGGTCCCTGGGCGGTGACCCACGGTCCCAAATGGGAAAAGACCCACGGCATGGGGAATCTGACCAGCTGTATCGTCTGCCACGAGGAGGAAAAGTGCACCAAATGTCACGTTTTGATCCCGCACCCAGAAAATTGGCCCTACCTCCACGGCAAAAACGCCCGTGAGGAAAATAGCAACTGTGACTTCTGTCACATCAAAAGTTTCTGTGAAAACTGCCACCAGATTGAGATGCCTCATCCGGAAGGATTCTTACCGATACACGCGGATGAGCTCAAGGAAGTGGGCGAAAAAATCTGCCTCCGCTGTCACGCAAAAAGCTCCTGTGATCTCTGCCACACCAAGCATGCCCACCCCGGGCTGAGATTCGAGAAAAAGGAGGATTAGCGCTGAAAGAGAAGCTCTTTGCCCTCTTCAACAAGGAAAAGATCATCAACATCCTGATGCACCCCGAGGAGAGTCCAAAGGAGACCATACTTCTGCTGGGAATACTCTTGGTGCTCATCTTCATAGTCCTGACCTTGATCGGCATCTTTGCCGTCAAGCCTCCGGAGAGAAAGGAAAAGAAGGGCATCTCCAAGAAACATATCTGGATCACCGTCGATGTCATCGTCTTTATCATACTGCTTTCACTCACGATGGGGTCCATCTACACCTCCCAGCCCTCCTTCTGCAAGCTCTGTCACTTTGAGAAGCGCTACCACCAGAGCTGGCAGACCTCCCCTCACAAGGAGGCAACCTGCCTCTCCTGTCATCAGGAACCGGGTGCCATCGGCTTCTGCATTGAAAAATTCGAGATGGTGAAGAGGGCTATTTCTTACGTAAAGCAGCCTCAGCGGGAGAAGCCCGCCACCACCCAAATCACCAACGACTCCTGTCTCAGATGCCATAAAAAAATTGAGAAAAAGACAGTTGTCAGATACACAATCCGGGTGAGCCACAAGGAGTTTTTGGAAAAGGGGGAAAGATGCGTCGACTGTCACAACACCGTGGCCCACGAAAGGATGATACTGGCCAAGAAATATCCGAGCATGGACAAGTGCATCCTCTGTCATGACGACAGGACCGCCTCCAGCGATTGCGAGCTCTGTCACGTCGAAGACATCGGGAAAAGACCGAGGGAAACGATGGACTACCCCAAGGTTCATCTGGAAGAACCAACCCACTGCCGGGGATGCCACCCCAGCGAGGCCTGCAACGAGTGCCATGGTCTGGAGATGCCCCACCCACCGGGCTGGGAGAAAGGGGAAGGACACGCTCGGGAGGGTTTCGCCAGAAAAGATGTTTGCTACAGATGCCACAGTAATGCATTCTGCGCGAAATGTCACAGCGGAAACTGGCCCCACGAAAAAGAGTTCATAGAAACTCACAAAACAGCAACAGTTGAAGAATGTGCTCGCTGTGGCCACGGCAAAAACATTTGTGATCTCTGCCACTAACGTGAAGAGAACAACTGAGGAAATGCTGGCTTAAACCTCATTTTAGCCGCTCGAGGGCTTCCCTTGCCTCCGTATTGCTCAAATCTAGCTCGAGCGCTTTCTCGTAAAAACTGATGGCCTTAGAGAGTTCACCCATCTCCTCATACACCTTACCCAGAAGGAGATGGGGTTTACTCCGGGTGGGATTTAACTCAATGGCCTTCTCCCACTCGGCAATGGCTTCATCGAGCTCCCCCTTCAAATAATAGGCCACCCCCAGGTTGTAATGGGATGTGGAATAGTTCGGCTCAAACTCGATCAGCCTCCGATAGGCCAAAAACGCCTTGTCGATGGCTTTTTCATCTCCCGCCTCCGCTGCCCTCAAATAGGCGTCCGCAAGGTGAGCATGGGTGTTTCTATCGCGAGGATTTAGCTTCAGCGCTCTCTTGTAAGCCTCGATGGCCTTTCCTTGCCACAAAAGATCGCCCATCGATTCGCCCTTGGCCTCGTAGATCTTCCCCAACAAAAACAAATATTCCTCTTCGAATGGATTCGATCTGATGGCCCGTCTTGCCTCCAAGATAGCCTGGTTATGAAGACCTAATTCAGCAAGCTCATCCGCTCTGCCCGCGTGAAAATCAGCCACCGCGGGGGCGGAAGCAAACCACGCCCCAACCGCAACGATCAAACCGATGAGAAGATAAGGGAGAGGGCGCATCCACGGCATCGAGAGAAAATTAAGCCTCCAAAAGATCGGCCTTCTAACCCCAGTCGTACTCACGAGCAGGCCTATGAAGAGCCAGAAGAATGGAGCCGCCCCGACCACATGAAAGCTGAACTGAAGTTGCACCAGATAACCAATCAGACCACCCAATAGACCGGTGATCAGGCTAGTCGAGAGACGAGTCGGATCATCAGCCGATAGCAGACGATTCTGCCTCAAAGTAGTCAAGGCGAAAAAGAAAAGGGTAACCAGCACCCAGAGATAGGCCACGAGTCCCAAAAAACCCATGCTCGATGCCACCTCAAGGAAGTCGTTGTGAGGAGAGGCCGGTCTCGCCTCTTCTTTGACCACCCTCTCGAAATCCACTGGTAGATAGCGCGGGAAAACCTCCCAGAAGGTATCAGGACCCGTACCAATGAGCGGGTGATCAGCGATGATTCTTAGAGAAACACTCCACACACCAAGACGGCTGGCGATGCTTCCCTCTCTCAACTGAGCAATCGAGGCGGCCCTGACACCCACTGCATGGGGAGCACCCTCCTCCTCCAGGCGGTCGTGAACTGCACCAACGATAAAGATGGCCGCCACCACAAGGGTCACCACGACTAAGAGAGAAGTCTTTTCTCTCCAGAATGATTTTCCTCGGAGGATGAGAAGGAAGAGGAGGCAAACCAGAAAGCCAAGCCAAGCTGCTCGGGTGTGGGTGAAGACCAAACAGGGCAATGATAAAAGAAGGGTGAATCCGGCCAGGGCTTTCAGTAAATTCCATCGTTCGAAGGCGGGATCGAAGACAAGCACGATGGCAACCGGTATCACCAGTACCAGATAAGCACCAAGATAGACGGGATTTCCCAGAGTCGCGGCGATTCTTTGAGGATCAAGACCGAATCGAAAACTCCAACTCCCGAAGGTCACCCCAAGATAACTCAAGATGCCCACCAGGGAAACAAGGCAACAGGAAGCGAACAAGGCCAGGGAAAAAAGCCGAAAGTGCCGCTCTTGGGTATAGAAATTGAGAGTGAGATAATACAGGAAAATGTAGATTAAAAGGACGAAAAAACCCTGCTGTCTCCAGGCATCCCCCAGAAAACTCGTCTTGATATTCGTGGAGAACAGCGTCGAGACCGCCCCCACAAATAACAGGGCACCCAGGGGAAGATCGAGGGGCGTCTGGACGAAATTCGTCTTTCCGTTCACAACTATCTTGACCAACCAGGCACTCGCCAAAAGCAGGAAAAAGATCCGCAGCAAGGCAACTTTGAAAACATCATAACCGAGGAAACTATGAGGAGAGGAGGCGAGGGGAAGAAGAAAAACCAGCGCCATTAGCCCGTATTCGATAAGCCCTCTGCTCCAGCGGGAAATCCTCAAGGAGGATCCCTTTGAGATAAGCTCATCCATCCGCTACTCCGTGTTGAGCAACTCCTCCAACGCTCTTCTGGCCCCGTGGGCGGCGGGGTTCAGCTCCAGTGCCTTCTCGTAGGCCTTAACGGCCTTATCTTTAAGACCGCTTTCCCGATAGGCATCGCCCAACAAAATATAGGAATGGGCCACCCTAGGATGCAGACTCACGGCCACCTCCAGATGTTCTACTGCCTCGGCCACATCACCGCGCCCGAGATAAGCTAGGCCCAAAAGGCGGTGAATGCGGTAGTAATTCGGGTCTATCTTTAAAGCCTCTTTAAATTCACCGATGGCACTATCAAAGTACGTTTTATCCAGTCCAGCTCCGTAAAGATAAACCTCCCCCAAGCAAATGTAGGCCAGCTCATCCAGAGGGTTGACCATCTTTGCCCTCTGGAAGGTCTCCACCGCAAGAGCCAAATAGAACAACTTGCCATCCCGCCCGGGATTCCATTCGGCTCTGCGTAGATAGAAATCCCCCAACCACATCAAGTACTCTTCATTTTCAACCAGGCTGGCGGCTTTCTTGAACGCCCACTCTGCCTCCTGCCAATCCTTCACCCTTATACACTCTATCCCTTTTCTCAAATGTAAGTCGGCGTAGGCAGGAGCCATGGCCTTTACCACTAAAAACAGGGTCAGCGATACCACCAAAGCGTAAACTGCATACCTGCCTCCCCCACTCAATCTAACCTTTCTTGAG
>DNCG01000117.1:993-6062 GCA_003491635.1 Actinomycetota bacterium | reverse complement strand
GCTCTCTTTCGGAGTTAATCCTTTGGGTCGGACTTTGTCTCCCTCGGACTGGAGTCCTCCCCCTCGGGGCTGGCGCCCCTCGGGTCGGAACCCTCCGAGGTGAGACCCCTACGGGGCAAAGCCGGGACGAAGTGCAGGGTCGTAGTGCAGGGTCGTAGACTGAGCCAACCGATGCGGTGGACTTGAGAAGACGGGAAAGGGGTGGAGATGATATCCACTATCGAGCTAGGAGTCGATTTTAATGAGGAGAAAGTGCGGAAATTTCTTTCGCGACCTTTCTTGGAAGAAGGACGCGTCATGAAGGTTGTTCGGAATATTGTGGCTGAAGTGCGCCGCAAGGGCGACGAAGCCCTTCTTCAATACACCAAGAAGTTTGATGGTGTGGATCTCGAAGGGAATATAGCGGTAAGACTGGAGGAGATCGAGAAAGCCTACACCCTTGTGGACGAAAGTTTCATCCAGGCCATCCGGTTGTCCGCGGATAGAATCAGGTCTTTCCATGAAAGGCAGAGAACGGACTCCTGGTTTTTCACCGAAGAGGACGGTGTTTTATTGGGTCAGCTCGTTCGCCCCATCGCCCGAGTGGGCATTTATGTGCCCGGGGGTCTGGCCTCCTATCCCTCTACTGTTCTGATGAACGCGATTCCGGCTAGAGTGGCCGGGGTGGGAGAGGTGGCCATGTGCGTTCCACCAAACTCGGAAGGGGGAGTCAATCCAGGGGTTCTGGTGGCGGCGAGAGAGGCGGGCGTTGATGAGATCTATAAGGTGGGGGGAGCTCAGGCCATTGCCGCTCTGGCCTATGGGACCGAGAGCATAAAGAAAGTAGATAAAATAACCGGTCCGGGCAATATCTATGTGACCTTGGCCAAAAAGTTGGTCGTGGGTCAGGTGGACATAGATATGTTGGCCGGTCCCAGCGAGGTCGTTGTCCTGGCCGATGAGGGGGCGGATGCCTCTTTCATCGCCGCGGACATGCTGGCTCAGGCGGAACATGCTCCCGATGCAATGGCCGTTTTGGTGACCACCTCAGACAAGGTCGCCGACGAGGTAAAATCCCTTTTGGACGAGCAGCTAAGCGAGGCCGAACGCCGGGAAGTAGCGAAGGAATCCCTTGAGAACAACGGGAGGATTTTCCTGCTGCCGTCCATGAAGGCTGCTCTCAGATTGGTCAACCTGATCGCTCCCGAGCACCTGGAGTTGATGGTGGAAAAACCCCTGGCGATGCTGGAGGAGATTGAAAACGCCGGGGCGATCTTTTTGGGTTCTTACACTCCGGAAGCAGTGGGTGACTATATCGCCGGGCCGAGCCACATCTTGCCCACGGGTGGAACCGCTCGTTTTTATTCTCCCCTGGGGGTGGACGATTTTATTAAGAGGTCCAGCGTCCTCTTTTATAACGAGGCCGGGCTGAAGAAGGTTGCAGAGGCGGTGCGAATCATTGCCGGTGTGGAGGGGCTGGAGGCTCATGCCAAGTCTTTGGAGAAAAGACTAAAAGGTGGGTGCGACCGGCCGAGTGAGAGTAAATCTTGAGTGGGAGCTCTTGTGAAAGGAAAGTTCGAGGGATATAGGGAGATTGAGCCCGACCTTTTGGTGAAAGAGGCAAGTTTGGATCTTCTGAGCGAGATCGACAGCCTGGTTCTGGATATCGATGGCGTGGTTATCGATGTTTCCCAATCCTTCAGGGTGGCCATGAGCAAGACTGTCCAGCACTACTTCTCCAAGGTTTTGGGCTGGCCAGGGGAGACCACGCTCATCACGCCAGAGGAAACCCAGGCTTTCAAACTGGCGGGGGGTTTCAACAACGACTGGGAGCTCACCTACGCTATCGTTCTTTTTTACCTCGGCAAAGCAGAGAAACTCTTCGCGACCTATCTGGATTACCTTCGTGAGAGGGGCCAAAAGATAGAGGATTTCACCGCCAAGGTTGCCCAGGAGGGAGGGGGCCTGGAGGTTGCAGGGCGGTTGACCCTCGGATCTCTAAATGAGGCACAGAGACGAAATGTCGTCGAACTCTGGCGAAAAGATGAAATCAAGCAAATTTTCCAGGAGTACTATGCGGGGATAGACCACTGCGAGCGACTTTACGGCTTCAAACCCACCCACATCAAGGAGAAGGGTCTTTTGAATGCGGAGAGAATCCTTCTGGATAAGAGTTTGCTGGCTCCCTTTCTGCCCAGGGTTGCCGTAGTGACGGGCAGAACCAAAAAAGAGGCGCAAGTGGCTCTGGAAAGATCTGGGCTTGTGGATTTTATCTCCCCTGAACTGGTGTTATCGGATGATGGTGGGCTGAGAAAACCTGACCCGGGAGTGTTACTCGATGTGGGATCGAGAATGAAAACTGGGGTGGGTATCTATATAGGAGATACGCTAGATGATCTGCGGACGGTGAAAAACTTCGGGGGCCTTCAAACGGAGATGGTATTTCTCTCGGGGATTGTTCTCAGGAAAGCGGAGGAGTCTCAAATATACATAAAGGAGAATGCGGATGTTTTGTCTAAAAATGTAAACGACATTCTTTCTGTTGTCCTGGATAAGAGGGGGAGGAGATGACCAAAAGGGAAAGTGCCATTAAGAGGAAGACGGAGGAGACCGAGATAGAGGTGTATTTAAATCTCGACGGCAGGGGGGAGACCAAAATCGATACGGGTGTTCCCTTTTTCGACCATATGCTCGATTTGCTCAGCAAGCACGGCCTCTTTGATTTGACGGTCAAGGCCAAGGGGGATCTGGAGGTTGATGCCCACCACACCGTCGAGGATGTTGGAATCTGCCTGGGGCAGGCTTTCAGGCAGAGTTTGGGCGATAAAAAGGGGATAGCGAGATTCGGGTTTAGCATAGTTCCCATGGACGAAGCGCTGGCCCTCGTTTCTCTGGATATTAGCGGTCGGCCGCACCTGATCTATGACGTTGAACTTCCCATAGAGCTCATCGGCAGTTTTGATACTTCTTTGGCCCACGAATTCCTGCATGCGCTGGTCAATCACTCCGCCGTCACGCTGCACATCAAGTTGCTATCGGGGCGGAATGCCCATCATATAATTGAGGCCATCTTCAAAGCCCTAGCTAAGGCGATGAGTATGGCCGTTTCCCTGGAACCGAGGAGAGCAGGGGAGGTGCCGTCAACCAAGGGGAAGATTTAGCTTCCAGCCGCCACCCGTCACTCACCAGCCACCAGTTACCGGCGGTAAAGCAATTGACTGGCGACTGAGAGCTTTGATTACTTAAAGTAGCAATTAGAGCTATGATTGCAATAGTAGATTATGGTGTCGGTAACTTAAGAAGCGTACAAAAAGGCTTTGAGAGGGTTAGTTTCGAGGTCATCGTTACCACTGAAGCGGATGTTTTAAGGAGGGCGGACGGTATTGTGCTTCCAGGCGTGGGGGCCTTTAGGGATGCGGTGAGTTCTCTGGCCAGATCGGGTCTTGGCGAGGAACTAGTGAGAAGCATCTCCAAGGGCAAGCTCTTTCTTGGAATCTGCCTCGGCCTTCATTTGCTGTTTTCCGAGAGCGAGGAGCACGGAATCACACGGGGACTCGATGTCATTCCCGGCAGAGTTGTGAACTTGCCCTCCGGGGTCAAGGTCCCCCATATGGGTTGGAATCAGGTTCGCAGGAAGAGGGAGGTGCCAATCTTTGAGGGAATACCCGATGGTTCTAACTTTTACTTCGTACACTCTTACTATGCCCGGCCCGAAGACGAAGGGGTTGTGGCTACCATCACGGAGTATGGGGTGGAGTTCGCCTCGAGCATCTGGTGCGATAATCTCTTTGGTGTCCAGTTTCACCCCGAGAAGAGCGGGGAGGTTGGCTTGAAGGTGTTGAAAAACTTCGGTGAGTTGTGCGATTGAGGAGGGATGAGTATGTTAATTTATCCTGCCGTTGACATCATGGACGGGAAGTGCGTTCGGCTTTATCAGGGTAGGCCGGAGGCGATCAAGGTCTATTCCGACAATCCAGCGGAGATGGCTAGGAAGTGGGAGAGCGAAGGGGCGGACTTTCTCCACGTGGTCGATCTCAACGGAGCGGTTGCTGGTTCACCTCAGAATCTGCCCGCCGTTGAGAGGATAGTCAAGGGCGTGGGCATACCCATCCAACTGGGTGGAGGAATACGCGATGTAGTCACCCTGGAAAAGGTATTCGATGTAGGGGTCGAACGGGCGGTTCTTGGAACCACGATCATCACCTCCCCCGAATTTGTGGCCGAGGCCTGTATGAAGCATGGTCCTCGCATAGTGGCGGCCATCGACGCCCGCGGTGGAAAGGTGGCCATAAGCGGTTGGAAAGAGGGAACAGGCTACAGCGCCTCCGATGTGATTAAGGAATTGGAATTGCTGGGCATCTCGCGTTTTATGTACACCGATATCCTGTCCGATGGGACCCGGCGGGGGGTAAACATCGAGGCCGTTAGAGCTCTGGTTAGGGAGGTAGACATTCCGCTGATCGTTTCCGGCGGTGTCTCCAGTCTCGATGACATCCGGGGTTTAAGAAAGCTGGAGCCCATGGGGGTGGAGGGCGTGATCATCGGCACCGCTCTATATGAGGGGTCCTTCACGCTGAGAGAGGCTATAGAAGCGGCTGGTGGGAGAGGTTGTTGACCAAGCGCGTGATACCCTGTCTCGATGTCCGCGAGGGCAGGGTCGTCAAGGGAATTAAGTTTGTCGATTTGAGAGATGCCGGGGATCCGGTGGAGCTGGCGGCCGCCTACGATAAGGCCGGCGCGGACGAAATTGTTTTTTTGGACATCACGGCCTCCTACGAGAAGAGGGGAACTATGGTTGAGGTCGCTAGCCGAACGGCTGAGCAGGTTTTCATCCCCTACACTGTGGGCGGGGGCATCCGCTCGCTCGAGGACATCCGGAAACTTCTTTCAGCCGGGGCGGATAAGGTCTCCTTAAACACGGCCGCCGTGAAAAATCCTGACCTGGTCAGGGAGGCCTCGCGGAGGTATGGGTGTCAGTGCATCGTCGTAGCCATTGATGCCAAAAGAGTTGCAGATAGCAGATGGCAGATGGCAGATGGTTCAAAGAGAGGGATGAGTGAGCCATCGGCTATAAGCAATCAGCAATCAGC
>DNCG01000117.1:0-850 GCA_003491635.1 Actinomycetota bacterium | reverse complement strand
ATCAGCAATCAGCTAAATGGGAGGTTTACATAAATGGGGGGCGTACACCAACAGGTCTGGATGCCGTGGAGTGGGCAAAGAAGGTGGCCGACTTGGGGGCGGGTGAGATCTTGCTCACCAGCATGGACAGGGATGGCACCAAGGATGGCTATGACATTGAGTTGACGAGAGCGATCACCGATGCCGTCAATATTCCCGTCATCGCCTCCGGTGGTGCGGGCAAACTTGAACACTTTCTGGAGGTGATCGTGGAGGCCGATGCCGATGCCGTTCTGGCGGCGTCTCTCTTCCACTATGGCGAGCTGACCATCAGGCAGGTCAAGGAATACCTCAAGGATAATGGAGTCCCCGTAAAGCTTTAGAGTACAAAGAAGGAGGTTGCAAGTATGATTCGAACCATCGTTACCCTTGTTATAATCTTTGCTGTTGGCCTTGCGATAATGATTTTGGCGAGGGTTGCCTTCATGGGTTCGATGCACAAATCAGCTGAGAAGAGAGAAAAAGAAAGGAAGGAGAAAAAAGAGTAGCTCATGGACATAGGCGAACTTAAATTTAATGAGGATGGTTTGATCCCCGCGATCGTCCAGGACTTTAAGACTGGTGAGGTTTTGATGCTTGCCTATATGAATCAAGAATCTTTGAGAAGGACCCTGGAAAGTGGCGAGACGTGGTTTTGGAGCCGTTCCCGCCAGGAGTTATGGCATAAGGGGATAACTTCGGGAAATGTCCAGAAAGTAAAGGAAATCCGCTACGATTGTGATGAGGATACATTGCTGGTTTTGGTCGAGCAAATCGGAGTCGCTTGCCACACCGGCAAGCGAAGCTGTTTTTATAGGATGTTAGTGAAGAG
>DNCG01000118.1:274-10869 GCA_003491635.1 Actinomycetota bacterium | reverse complement strand
GCTCTATGCTCCCCGCAAGATGCGGGGCTCTATGCTCATTGCTCGTATTTCGCTTAAAATCTCGTTGGCTCCCAGCTCGAGCAATCTCTCCGCTAGAGCAATCCCAACTTCCTCAGCTCGCCCTGGGGAACCCGAGATGGAATGGCGGACGAGTCTGCTTCCATCCAGATTGGCCACGGCGGCGGTGATCTTCAGCTCGCCTTCCTCAACGATACCCAGGGCTCCGATGGGAATCTGACAACCGCCCTCCAATCTCTTGAGCAGTGCCCTCTCCGCCGATATGGAGGCGAAAGTCTCGGCATGATTGATGACGCTGGCGGGCTCAGCCATCTCCTCATCCTCTCCCCTGATTTCGACGCCGACGGCGCCCTGTCCCACGGCGGGAAGGCAGACATCTGTAGATATCCTCACCGTAATTCTATCAGACCACCCCATGCGAATCAGGCCGGCTGCGGCAACTACGATGGCGTCAAACTTCCCCGACTCTAACTTCTTGAGGCGGGTGTCGAGGTTTCCACGGACATCAGTAACGGTAAAATCAGAGCGGAAGTGAAGGAGCTGAGCTCTCCGCCGAAGACTACTGGTGCCGATGACTGCACCGTTGGGCAACCCCTCGAGGGTGAAACCATCTCGAGACACGAGGGCATCGAGAGGGTCTTCCCGAGGCATCATCGCCCCAATAACGAGCCCCTCGGGTAAATCGGTGGGAACGTCCTTCATGCTGTGAACGGCCAGGTCAACTTCGCCGTTCAGCAAGGCCGTCTCTATCTCCTTGACGAACAAACCCTTGCCCTCGATCCTGGTCAGAGGGAAATCGAGTATCTTATCGCCCGTTGTCTTGATCTTCTTGATCACTATCTCGCAGGAAACTATCTTCTTTAGTTGCTCAGCCACAAAATTGGCTTGCCATAGAGCAAGCCGACTGCCCCGCGTTCCTATCACGATTTTTTTCACTGACTATCACCGACTCGTTGAACTCTTATAAGTGTTTTACTTCTCCGGTTTCTCTTCCAGACCAAACAAGCGTCTGAGGGACTCTATGTATACGTAGCCGTCCTTCTGGTTAGCACACTCCTTTATCCGCACAATCGGCTGATGAAGCAGCTTGTTAACGATGGCTCCCGTAAGAACGTTTATTGCGTTCTTCTCCTCCTCAGAAAGATCCAATTTGCCAAGGACCCTGGTCATCTCCGCCCGACGGATCGACTCGGCCCTCTCCTTCAAGGCGAATACGATCGGTGTCACCTCGAGTGACTGGAGCCAGGAGAGGAACTCTTCCACCTCCCCATCGGTTATGGCCTCCGCCTTCTCCGCCTCCTTCTCCCTCTCAGCTAGATTCGCCTTGACCACCGATTCCAGATCATCGATGTCGTAAAGGAAGACGTTGTAGAGATCATTGACTCCGGGGTCCACATCCCTGGGGACAGCTATGTCGATGAAGAAGATCGGTCTATTCCTCCTCATCTGCATAACCTTGGCCACATCGTCTTTCTTGACCACGTAGTGGGGAGCCCCCGTGGAACTGATGACGATATCCGCCTTGGCCATGTATTTGATGTTCTCATCGAACCTGACTGCCTTCCCCTGGAAACGCTCGGCCAGCTCCACCGCCCGCTCATAGGTGCGGTTCGAGACTATAACCGAGCTCACTCCATTTGCCAGAAGATGTTTGGCGGTCAGCTCGCTCATCTTGCCGGCACCGATTATCATCACCGTATGACCCTTGAGATCCTCAAAAACCGTCTTCGCCAGCTCAACCGCGGCATAGCTGATTGAAACGGCACTTTCTCCGATCCTGGTCTCAGTTCGAACTCTCTTGCCCACCCTAAAAGCATGCCGAAACAACCGATTAAAAATTATGCTCGTCGCCCCGATCTCGAAAGAATGATTGTAGGCCTCCTTTACCTGCCCCAAAATCTGGGCCTCACCGACCACCATTGAATCCAGACTCGCGGCCACATCGAAGAGGTGGTGAATGGCGTCGATGGAGTCGTGAAAGTATAGATACCTAGAGAGTTCTCGTTTCTCAAGTTCGTGATAGTCGCAGAGGAATTTGACGATATCCTCCCTGCCCTTTCTGGGGTTGTTACAAACGGCGTAGACTTCCGTGCGATTGCAGGTGGAAAGGACCACGCCCTCGCTTATATGGGGATAGCTCAAGAGGCGACGCAGGGATTCCTTTAGCTTGCCTTCGGGGAAAGAGAGTTTTTCCCTTATCTCCACTGGAGCTGTTTTATGACTCAAACCAACTACAACGACATACACTCTTTGATTCTTTCCTCCAGAAGTTCGGTTTCGCCGGCTCTGAGGAGCTCCAGCGCATCGGAGTCGAGCAGACGCCTCAGGGCTCGTTTGCGCTGCTCGGGATCTTTGACCCTCCTGACGACTTCATTGCGAAACTCCTTCAGCAGCTTCAAGAAGTCAGCGTACTCGGGACCGTAAGTCTTCTCCAAATCTTCTCTTACCTTCTTAGCCAGAGCCGGACAGCTTCCGCTGGTGGAAATGCTGATGAGCAAATCTCCCCTCCGCACCACCGAGGGAACGATGAAATTGCAATCCTCGGGCGAGTCGACTATGTTCACCAGGGCGTTGACGGAGCTGGCTTCCCGAAAGACGCTCGAGTTTATCCTGGAATCGTCCGTGGCTCCCACCACCAAGAAAGCCCCCTTGAGATCACCCGGGCGATACTCTCTCTCGACGTGGGGGGTGACACCCCGACTCTTCATCTCAGCGAGCTTTGGGGTTATCTCGGGGCTGATCACCTCAACCTCGCCCCCGGCCTCAACAAGAGAAATAACCTTGCGCTCGGCAACGGTACCTCCACCCACAACAACACATTTTCTTCCTTTGAGATTCAGATAGATCGGATAATACTTCATAACCAAACTCCCCTCAGCCCCTGAAGCCATGCAAATAACTGACATAGGGAACTATGGCAAACCTGATGCTCATGATGAACAAAAACCCCACTATGGCCAGGATGGCCGCCTTTCTACCCCGCCAGCCGGCCATCGCTCTAGACAATAGATAGAGAGCGTAAATTGCCCAGGCGATCGCGGAAGAAACGACAATTGGATCCCAGAGGGTACCCCACACCCCCAGAGCCTGAATGGCCCCGCTTATCACGCAGAGAGTGAAGAACAAAAACCCAACCAAAACCGCCCCATAGCCGACCTCGTCCAGGACCTCCAAAGAGGGCAATCGACGGAACAAAATGCTTGGCTTCCTTCCTTTCACCTGCCCCTCCTGAAAAAGATAAAGCAGGCCGCAGCCACCAGCTACCGTAAAAGCGGCCGAGGCGATGAAGATGAGCATGAAATGGACATCCACCAGGGAGCTCTGCAGTATCGAGAGGCGAGGGCCGGGTGGTTGGTAATGACCCCAGGCCCTGATCAAAAAGAGACAATCAACGGCGGTGATGAATATACCCAGGACCTTTGACCTGGAAAAATATTCAACGATCAGGTAGGCCACGATGACCAACCAGGCAACCACGGAGAGGGACTCGTAGGCTGTGGCACCGGGCAGAGAGCCGGCAGCAAGACCCCGAAAGATCAGGGAACCGGTGTGGACCAGCCATCCACCGATCAACGTCCCCGTGGCCAAACCACCCGTGGTTTGTTTTCTGGAGATAAAAAAACTGGCGTACAAGAGGAGGGCGACGGCATAAAGAATGAAAGAAAACCAGAAAAGAAAGACGCTCGCTTTCTCCATTTCAAACCCCCTATCGGGCCTTCTCCTTCTCCACCAGCTCCTTAAGGAGCTTCAACTCCCGAGAAAGTCTGGCCGTTCTCCTCTCGATGGCGAAAATGTAACCAAAAAGAATGATCCAAACCGCCACATAAGCCGCAACCAGATAGGGCATCTCAGCCACCCCCAAATCTATCCTTAAGATCCTCGATTCCTTCCCTTAAAAACTCCAGGCCAATCCTCTGCCTCAAGAGGCACAGATAGAAAAGAAAGAAGGCGATCAGGCAGACGAACACCGTGAAGACCATCGGAGGTTCCAGCTCAATTCCGGTTGGCTTGAAGACAAGTGGGTGAAGCGTCCTCCACCACCTGATGGACATGAAGGATATGGGAACGCTGATGAAAGCAACGATACCGTAGACGGCGGCAAATCTTGCCCGGCGCGCTTCCTCCCCAACCGACCTCCTTAGAAGCAGATAGCCGGCGTAGAGAAGCCACATTATCAAAGACGTCGTGAGCCGCGGTTCCCAGACCCACCAAACTCCCCAGGTGGGTTTATCCCAGATGGTCCCCGTGACCAAGAGGGCCGTATCGATAACCAGCCCTATCTCAGCCGAGGCCAGGGCGATGACGTCCCATCTCCTCTCCCTTTTCCAGAGAAAAAAGATGCTGCAGATGAAAACGACGAAGAAGGCAAGGTAGGGGGTGATGGCAACCGGCAGGTGGAAATAGAATATCTTTTGGACGATCCCCAAATTCCTGTCGATGGGAGCATAAAAGAATATCATAAAAATGGAGACAATTATGCCGATTAAGGAAAGCCAGAAAAGAATCCGCTGGATCCAGTCCCTCATCTCTCACTCCTCGAGAACATATTCGAAGGTCAGAAAACCAACCAGCATAAAGATGATATCATAAATGGCCAGCATCCTCAGCCAGACAAAAACATCACCCGGAAGGCTCGGGCTGGATATTATCAGACCTGTCGACTTTACCGCCGCAATCAAGATGGGGACGATCACCGGGAAAAAGAGGATGGGCAGCATGAGATCCCTGGCCTTGGTGTTGATGGAGATGGCCGAAAGGAGCGTTCCCACGGCGGCAATGCCCACATTGCTCAGGATGAGAACCAGGATGAGCAGCCAGAGATTGACTAAAAAACTGGTTCGGATGAAAAAGATGGCGAAGATGGGGAGAGCAATCAGCTCGACAACGGAGATGAAGATCAAACTGGCCAGGGCCTTCCCGAAATAGATGACCGAGCGATCGACGGGACAGAGCATCAGGCCATCTAAACAGCCCTCGTCCTTCTCGTGCACGAAAACCCGGTTGAGGCCCAGAACCGCGGCGAAGAGAAAGGCCACCCAGAGAATCCCCGCCGATGCTTCAGCGGCCCCCTCGAGTCTCTCGCCGAAGGCAAAATTGAAGATGACCAGGGTCAGAAGGACGAAGACGATCATGGAGTTCATCATCTCCTTGGTCCTGATCTCCGCCGCTATATCCTTCCCAACTATGGTCAAAATACGCCTAAGATAATTCATACGTGACCCCCCACATAGCTATCGTAAGTCTTCCTGAAGTCGGAGATATCCAGCGCATCCTTTCTCCCCCCGAAGACGATTCTTCCCTGACTCAAGATGAGAACGGAGGTGGCGTGATTCAAGCCCTTCTCCAAATTATGGGTGGCCATGATGAAGGTATGGTCATCCTTTCTCAAGTCCTCCAGAATACCGTCGAGTATCTCCGTGGCGTGCGGATCAAGGCCACTGTGGGGCTCGTCAAGGAGAAGGATGGATGGCTCGTGAAGTAGGGCTCTGGCGATGGAGAGTCTCTGTTGCATCCCCCGGGAAAATGTCCTGACCAGGTCGAACTTTCGATGTTCCAGCTCCACCTTTTCCAGAAGATGGGATATTCGTTCCTCCAGATTCGAGACCCCGAACATTCTCCCGTAAAATCGCAGATTCTCGTGGGCGGTCAAATCCCCATAGAGCAAAGATTCATGAGAGATGAGACCGATTCTCTCCCGAGCGGTAAGGGGATCTTTTTTGAGTTCGATACCGTCCAGGCAGACGGTACCGGATGAGGATAGAATCAAAGTGGCCAAAATCTTGATCAGGGTGGTCTTGCCGGCCCCATTTGGACCGAAGATGGCCAGAAATTCCCCCTTCTTGACTTCAAAATCTATATCCTCCAAAACCCTTCTCCGACCGAAGGTTTTGGAGAGACCACAAACGGAAATTAGGGAAGGAGCGCACTCAGGCATCGACTCTCTCACCCTCCCTAGCCGGCCAGAGGGCAAAAGCCATGCCCAGGAAAAGGATGACGCCCCCCGCCCAGATCCAGGAGACCAGGGGATTGAGTTTCACCTGCACCTTGGCGGAACCATCCTCCTTTAATCCCATGAAGACCGTGAAAATGTCGCGCCAGAGACCCCTTCCGATGCTCACCTCAGCGGTCGGCTCCCTACCCCAGGCGAAGTAAGAAGCCCGATGGGGCCGAAGTTCCCCTTTTTCCCTACCATTCTCGAAGAAAGTGAGCCTCACACCGAAGACCTGGCGATCGGGATAGGTTTCCTCGAAAGTCCCTTCATATCTTACGCTCACATCCCTCACCTTCAGACTCTCCCCCACCTTCAACCAGGCCTCCCTTTGAGCAACATAGGCAGAGGAGCCAATTATCCCAATGCAGATGAGGGCGATGCCGATATGGGCAATAAGTCCCCCATAGCGGCTCCTCCCGGTTTTAAGCAGGTACCAGAGAGCTTCGAAAAAGCCTGAATCCTTCAGGCGTGAGCACGCCAGAACCTCCCGAACAAAGGATTGAAGAATCGTGCCGATTACCAGAAAGGCAACGAGGAAACCCGCGCTTCCCCAGAAGTTCTTGTCCCAGAAAAGATAGAGAAGAACGGCTCCCACCAAACCGAAGATCGCCGGATAAAGGATGTTTTGACCGAAATGTCCCAGGCTGGCCTTCCGCCAACCCAAGATCGGGCAAACACCGAGGAGAAGAAGGTAGGCAAGGCCGAGGGGAGCAGCCAGCCTGTTGTAAAACGACGCCCCCAGGGATATCTGATCGCCGGTTAGAAGTTCCGAAAGGACAGGGTAAAAAGTTCCCCCGGTGATGATGACCGTGAATAAAATTAGGGTGAAGTTGTTCAAGTAGAAGCCGTATTCCCGGGAAAAAAGGTAACGTATCTCTTTTCCCTTAAATCTCCTCCGCCGGTAGAAGAGCAAGGCAAGGGAGGCGAATAAAACCAAGACCATGAACCACAAAAAATAGGCCCCGATGGTCGACTCCCCGAAGGCGTGAACCGAGGTGATGATGCCACTTCGGGTGATGAAGGTGCCCAAAATGCAAAGGAGGAAGGTCATTATCGCCAGGGAGGTAGTCCAAATCTTAAACATCCCCCGCTTCTTATATATGGTGTAGGAATGCATGAGAGCCGCCCCCGTTAGCCAGGGCAGAAGCGAGGCGTTCTCCACCGGATCCCAGGCCCAGTAACCCCCCCAACCAAGCTCATCGTAAGACCAGAGCGCCCCCAGAAAGATACCAATCCCCAGAAAAAGCCAGGCAAAAAGCGTCCACCTTCTGCTCCTCTCAACCCAGCTCACATCGGGCTGGTCGGTCAAAAGGGCGGAGATGGCCAGAGCAAAGGGAATAGCAAAAGTGGCGTACCCGATGAACAACGCCGGAGGATGGAAGGCCATCTGGGGGTGTTGAAGGAGAGGATTTAGACCTTGGCCCTCCATGAGAAGCATTGGGGAGAGTCTGAAGGGATTGGCCGGAAGGGCCAAAAGAAGGAGAAAAAAGGCCTGAACGCCGGTGAGTATCGAAAGAGTGGATTGGATCAGCTTCCCCCGCTTCTCGGCGAAGAGCAAGATAAGGGTGAAAAAGGAAAGCAACCACAGCCAAAGGAGAAGAGAACCCTCCTGTCCACCCCAGAAAGCAGTGAGGGTGTAAAGGAGGGAAAGATCGGTGCTGGTGTAGCTGGCGACGTAAAGAATGGAGAAATCCCGGCCAACCAGGGCAGCCAGAAGAATCAATGCGGCGAGGGTGTTCAATCCGAAGAGAATCCTAATTCCCCAGTGGCCAGCCCTTATGAACTCTTTGCGCCTGAGCGCGAGCCCATATATTAAAGAGGCGGTGGTTAAAACCGCCGCTATCAGGGAAAACCAGATCGTTATCTCCCCTAGTTTGGACATATTCTCCCCTTATTCAGAGCTTATTTGGAGGTGTATTTTGAGGGGCATCTGGCGAGAAGATTCTTCGCCTCTATCCCCATCTCCGGTCGGTAAACACCCTCGGCAATCACCTCGGCATCCTCCCTGAAAGAAGAGGGCAAAATGCCAGCGTAGATCACCTTGATCTCCTCTTTCCCATCGGTGATCTTAAACTCATATCTATCAGCCATCTCCTCGAAGGAGCCCTCCACTACCTTTCCGGCCACCCTCACCCGCTCACCATGGAGGGACTCGTCCGCCTTCACCTCGCTGACCGTCCGGTAGTAGTACAAAAAAGAACTTCCCACCGTGGAATAAACCAGATACCCCAAAAGAATGAGAATGATAGCGGTGGTGATGATCACTCGCTTTCTTTTAGCTTCCATCCCTCTCCCCCTTCACCAGAACAAGCTAACCCATTATATAGGAATTTTCCAGTGGCGACAATAAGATGCCTGCTCTCAACCAATGAAACGAGGAAAGTTCTCCTAGCATCGGTCCCAACAAGGGGGTAAAATGAAGTTGAAAAGGTTACCGGGGGGCACTCAATATGGAAGCAAAGGGCATAATGACCAGAGATGTTATCGTGGCAAAGAGGGATACGCCGGTTAGCGATATCATCCATCTGCTATTGAAACATCGAATCAGTGGCGTACCCATTGTGAACGAGGAGAATGAAGTCATAGGAGTCGTCACAGAAGCCGATCTCATCCAAAAGAAGAAGCTACCCACGCCCCTGGAGCTGATCTATAACCTGGGCCGTTATATGAACTCCGAGCAACTGGCCGAGGAACACAAGAAGCTTCGGGGAGAGAAAGCCGCCGATATTATGACCTCAAACGCCATTTGCGTTAAAGAAGATAGCGACGTGGTGAAGATCGCTTCCCTGCTGATAAAGAAGGGTATTAAGCGGGTCTTTGTCACGCGGGGCAAAAAGCTCGTGGGCGTGGTGAGTAAAGCAGATATACTCCGGGGAATGGCCAAATCGGGAGAGGGATCAACCCGTGCAAGCTAAGGATCTCATGACCAAGGAAGTGATAACCGTAAAGAAAGAAACTCCCGTCAGAGAGATAATCGATCTCCTGCTGAGGAACAGAATCACCGGCCTGCCGGTGGTTGATGAGACCGGGAAGGTTCTAGGTATAGTCTCCGAAAGTGACCTCGTCTACAAGCTGGAGACCATGCTGCCCACCACCAGTTACTGGGCGGATAGAAAGAAGTTCAAGGAAGAGCGCTGGAAGATTATGGCCACTACAGCCGGGGAGATAATGAGCACCAACTTAATCTACGCCACCGAGGACACGCCCATTGAAGAGATCGCCACCCTGATGCTCGAGAAACGCATAAAGCGACTGCCCGTATTGAGGGATGGGAAACTGGTGGGGATCATTAGCCGAGCCGATGTGCTCAAATCCATCCTGGCCGAACCATCGCAAGCCCGCCCCGTTTGCGAATGATTCTCATGGTTTTGAGGCGCACTCTCCGGCTTGACCGCGAAGAATTTCTATCCCGTGGGGAAGAGCGGGCAAAATCACCTCAAGACACTCCTTGACCGCCTTAGGACTTCCGGGAAGGTTGATGATGAGCGTTCTTCCTCTCACCCCGCTTACGGCACGAGAAAGCATCGCATGGGGGGTTACCTGCAAACTCTTCTGGCGCATGGCCTCGGCAAAACCGGGGACCTCCTTGTCGATCACGGACATCGTGGCCTCTGGAGTCACATCTCGCGGAGAGAGACCCGTCCCACCGGTGGTAAGAATCAAGTCAACTCGTTCTCTATCGGCTAACAATCGGAGATCCTTTGCAATGACACTCTTCTCATCGGGAACTACCTGGTATGAGACCACCTCCACGCCAATTTTGTTCATCATCTCCTGAACGAGCTTCCCACTCTCATCAACGCGCTCCCCGCGAGCGCCCTTATCGCTGATGGTCAGAATGGCTATCCTCATGATGCGCCTCCCTTCCTGAACCCGGCCTTCACCCAAAAACCCTTGGCCTCGATGAGCCGGGTCAACTGCAAGGCAACGCCCATAAAGAGAAGGAATATGACCACGACCGAGGCGATGAGCAAGGCCTCCCCCGATTCGCGGATGGGACTCGCCGGATGGAATATTCTTCCCGAAGTGAAGATCAAAAAACCGACAGTTGTGGCCACGGCGAGATTGAAAAGAGCAACCACTCTGGGCTTCTCGATAAGATGGGAGAGGAGGTAAAAGCCCGCCGAGATGAGCAAGACGGCCAGAGTGGCTCTTGCCCTCGGCTCGGCCCAAAGAAGAGCACCCCAGGCAAGATAGGTAACGAGCATGCTCAAAAATAAATTAAAAATCCAGGTAAAAATAGCGGTGGTCTCAAAGACACAAGACCACTTACAGATGGAAATGGTCTCCCCACCGGAGATCAGAAAGAGGAGACCAAGAAGGCCGGCGATGAAGAACATAATGATGCCCGTCCCCATGACCGCCAAATGGAGATAAACCAGCTTGACCACATCACCCAATGTCTGCTCGGCCGGAGCCAGCCAGGTTGTAAGAGCAGCCAAGAGCAACAAAATAAATATGGTCAGCGGTATGTTCCTTTTATCCCACAAAGACATCACTTTTATCTCCCACCTTTGGTTATCGTTATTAGAAATTCGTTATTAGTTGACGGTTGACGGTTGACGGTTGACGGTTCACGGTTGAC
>DNCG01000118.1:0-255 GCA_003491635.1 Actinomycetota bacterium | reverse complement strand
ATGTGATACTGACATCTATAGACACAGTGGGCTTGTCTCCTGGTTTCCATACGTTTTATTATATTCCAACCAAGAAGACTTAGGAGCCCGATACACCCCCGGACTTACGTCCGCGGAACTTTGATCGACATTAGAAATTCGTTATTAGTTATTCGGAATTCGGAATTCGTTATTAGTTGACGGTTCACGGTTGACAGTTGACGGTTGTCGGATGTCGGGAATGAAGAATGTCTTTAAGTCCAAAATCCTAATCTC
>DNCG01000053.1 GCA_003491635.1 Actinomycetota bacterium | reverse complement strand
CCTATTATGCCGCTAGGCATTGGCGGGCAGGTAAATCCGAAATAAATCTCCATCCTCCGAAGCAGAACTTCTACGGAGGACGGGCAAAATTTTAAATCCCAAACAAATTCAAAATGGGAAACATTTTTCAAAATTCTCAAAGGGCAAGTTTTGAACATTTTGATTTTGGTCATTTGATATTGTTTACCCATTCGATAAACTCAGGGTAATCCTGAGCAGGGTCGAAGGGTAACTTAAGATAACGCCGTTTTTGACAAAAGAGCTCGCCGTGAAGTATTACACTTCATGGCTCGTCTACCGTAAGCGATTTATGTCTAACCTATCCTCTATTTTATATCGGCACATTCGCCCCTTTTCTTAAAAATCTCCCAGCGCACCATTGCCCAACCAGCTCCCTTGGTTTACCATTAGTCTAAGTGGTTTTTGGGAGGGGCGAGCCCATGTCGGAGATAAGAAAAGACCCCTTAAGCTATACTTGGGTGGTTCTGGCCACCGAGCGGGCGAAGCGCCCCCATGCCTTTAGGAAGCGCACCGAGATCAAGGAGAGGAGAGCCAAACCCCGACCCTGTCCTCTCTGCGAGGAGGCGGGTCTCCCCATTAAGGAGTATGCCATCTGGCCGGGGGTGATAGACAAAAAGACCGGGACCTGGAAAACGAGAGTCCTCCCCAATAAATATCCAGCCCTTCGCCCTGGCCTGGAGCTGGCCCAAACCGAGATGGATGCCATCTTTCATCTCCTGAGCGGGGTGGGTGGCCACGAGGTAATCGTGGAGACCCCCAGGCATGAAGATGTTCTCTCCGTGATGCCGCTGGATCAGATGGAGGCCATGATCCGCACTTACTGCCAGCGTTATAGATACTGGCGAAGCAGCGACCCCCGCATCGCCTATGTTCTGATCTTCAAGAACTACGGGCTCGCCGCCGGTGCATCTCTGGAACATCCGCACTCCCAATTGGTCGCCACCCCCATCATCCCACCCCGAATTTTCGAGGAGCTGACGGAGGCAAAAAAGTATTATGAGCTGAACAAGGAGTGTATCTACTGCAAGCTGATCGAGGTCGAGAAGAAGGCCGAGATCAGCAGGGTTATTCTGGAGAACGATACAATGTTTGCCCTCTGTCCTTTTGCCTCTCGGTTTCCCTGCGAGGTGAGCATCCTCCCCAAGAGGCACTCGGCTGCCTTTGAAGATATAACCCAGAGGGAGGTCAGCGACCTGGCCAAGATTCTTTCGGGCGTCTTCAAGGGGGTGGATGCCGTATTGGGCGATCCTCCCTACAACTATATGATTCACGTCGCTCCCCTAAGGACGCCGGGGCTTCTTTATTATCATTGGCACATAGAGATCATTCCCAGGCTGACCATGCCCGCCGGATTCGAATGGGGAACCGACATCTACATAAACGTCGTCTCTCCCGAGGAAGCGGCCAGGGCTCTGAGGGAGGCTGAATGAGGCGCTTTGGCGGAGACCATGAGCATTCTTCGTAAGGATGTCCTTGAACAAGCGAAGGTGATAGGCAGAGCCGATATCGTCATCGGCATACCCAGCTTTCAAAATGCCAAAACCGTTGCTGGGGTGGTCAAGGCGGCGGGGGAGGGGGCAACCGCTCACTTCCCGAGCCTAAAGGTTGTTCTGGTCGACTCCGATGGGCGATCCACCGATGGAACTAGGGATATCATCAGGAGAGCTATTCTCCCCGAGGGCGTTGAGAAGATTGTTACCCTCTACAGGGGGCTCTCGGGAAAAGGGAGCGCCCTGCGGACCATCTTCGAGATCGCCGATATTTTGGATGCGAGGGCTTGCATTCTCCTCGATGCGGATTCCTACAGCATCACCCCCGACTGGGTTCATCTCCTGGGCGAGCCCATCCTCTCCGGCGCTTATGGCTTTGTGGCCCCTCACTATCTACGGGATAAACATGATGCCACCATCACGAATAACCTCGTTTACCCACTTAACCGCGCGCTTTATGGAGCGGGGGTGAGGCAGCCCATCGGTGGAGATTTCGGTTTGAGCGGTGGGCTGGTCAAGACCCTGGTTCACCGGAGGGTCTGGGAGTCCGAGACCGATGTGAACAGATTTGGAGTGGATATCTGGATGACCACAATTGCCATCAATGAAGGGTTTCGAGTCTGCCAGGCTTCTTTGGGAGCGAAGGTTCACGATGCCAAGGATCCGGCCATCCATCTAGGCCCCATGTTTAAACAGGTTGTTGGGACGATGCTCAGTTTGATGAGGCAGTATGAGGGGAGATGGAAGGCTGCTTGGGGGAGTGGAGCGGTGGAGATTCTCGGTGGCTTTCACTACGTTGAGGTGGAAAGGACGAAGATATCCCTACCGGAACTGGCGAAAAGGTTTAGAAATGGTTTGAAGGAGTACAAGGAATTTTGGCAACTGACCATCCCCGAGAATAATTATTCCAGGGTCATGAAGCTTGCCCACGTAGACATGGAGAGGTTCCATTTTCCGATCGATCTCTGGGCGAAGCTAGTTTACGATTTTGCCGTCGCCTACAACTTCGGTGAGGCCGATCGAGAAAAGGTTTTGGACGCCCTGCTTCCGCTATTTTTTGGTCGGGCTCTTTCCTTTGCT
>DNCG01000111.1 GCA_003491635.1 Actinomycetota bacterium | reverse complement strand
TCTACGGGTCGAGTGAAACGAGCTTTGCGGGGCCGCTCGGGTCTCGCCCCGCTGCGGGCTTCTAGTTTCTTTAAGGCTTTTTTGACGGGGCTCCGACACCGGTCCTCTCGACATATGGTCCTCATCAACGGCAGGTATAAACCAAACTTGTTGATAGTCCATTTTAGAGAAGGAGTGATTGTTGTGAAAAACTCTTCGTCGATGGAAAATCTGAAGCTGGCGATCGGGGGGATTCGTGGTCTTGATGAGCGGGCGATGAATCTGGCCAGGGAGAGGCAGGATCAATTGACCAAACCGCAGGGCAGTCTCGGGATGCTCGAGGAGATTTCCGTCAAGCTGGCGGGCATAACGGGAAATCCCCGCCCCATGATAGGCGATAAGGTGGTCATCGTCATGGCCGGTGATCACGGCGTGGTCAAAGAGGGGGTCAGCGCTTTTCCTCAGGAGGTCACCCCTCAGATGGTGTACAACTTCATAACGGGCGGAGCGGGCATAAATGTTCTGGCCAGACACGTGAGTGCTCGGGTCACGGTGGTAGATGTAGGTGTGGCTGCCGAAATAAACGATCCACATGTGAGGGTACGTAAAGTCAAGGCGGGCACCGATAACATGGCCAGGGGTCCGGCCATGTCACGGGAGGAGGCTATTTCCGCCATCGAAGTTGGAATGGAGACGGTGAAAGAAGAGATTCAAGGGGGTGCCACCATCATCGGTACGGGTGACATGGGGATAGGTAACACCACGCCTAGCAGCGCCATTGTGGCCGTTTTGGGTGGATTGCCCGTCGAGGCGGTTGTCGGTAGAGGCACGGGCATAGATGACGATCGGCTCAGGCAGAAGATCAATGTGATAAGGGAGGCCATCAGGGTGAATAATCCTGATCCGGGCGATGCTCTGGATGTCCTGGCTAAGGTGGGAGGACTCGAGATAGCTGGTTTGACCGGTTGTATTCTTGGAGCAGCGGCTAATCATATTCCCGTGATAGTAGATGGTTTCATCTCTGGGGCCGCCGCGCTGGTGGCTGCCAGACTAGCCCCCAAAGCGGCCAACTATATGATGGCCTCACATGTTTCTGCTGAACCCGGTCACAAGATGACGCTGGATATCATCGGGTTGAAGCCGATGTTGAACATGGACATGCGCCTGGGAGAAGGCACTGGTGCTGCTCTAGCCATGAACATCATTGAGGCGGCCTGCAAGGTATTGTCTGAGATGGCAACCTTTGCTGAAGCTGGAGTATCGGAGGTGACGGAGAAGTAGGTTGAGATCTTTCCTTTTGGCCCTGGGTTTTCTTTCTATAGTTCCTTCCCCAAAGTTGAGGGAGGATGATCTGGAGAAGCTGGGTGGATCGATGTTTCTTTTCCCATTGGTGGGAGCCCTTTTGGGATCGATTTTGGTCCTCTTTTTCGTTCTTTGCCGTTCCTGGTTGTCCGGACTCTTTCTTGATTCTCTGCTGATCATGCTCCTTGTGATTTTCACGAGGGCTCTTCACCTCGATGGCCTCGCCGACACCTTTGATGCGACGCTTGGCGGCAGGGATAGGGCGGAGGTCTTGAGAATAATGGAGGCCAGCGGAATTGGAGCATTCGGTGTTCTTTCCTTGATCTTTGTGATCCTTTTAAAGGTGGTGTTGCTGAACTCCTTGAATTTTAAGCTCAAACCGGCCGCGCTGGTGTTAGCTCCCGTCTTTGGCCGGTGGGCGATGGTTTTTGGAGCGGCCTTCTTTTCCCCGGCCAAGAAAGAGGGTTTGGGATACCTTTTCGCCCGACACACTGGGCCCAGGCAGTTTTTGATCGCTTCTGTGCCGGCTTTTGCCATCGCCTTTCTCTGTTTGAAGTGGTATTCCTCAATTGTTATTTTGAGCTCACTTTCTTTCGTGGCCGTTCTAGCGTATTCTTTGGTGAGAAAGGTTGGTGGAGTTTCCGGGGATATCCTGGGGGCTTTGAGTGAACTATCCGAGGTATGGATCCTCTTTGCGATGTTTTTGATTTTTGGAGGCTGAGTTGGTCAGGTTGTTCCTGATCCGTCACGGAGAGACCTCCTGGAATGCGGAATCCAGGTATATCAGCTTCACCGATCTCGATTTGACCGAGAGGGGAGGGGCACAAGCCCTGGCTCTTTCCAGGCGACTGGCCGGCGAACCCATCTCCCGTGTTTATTCCAGCCCGTTGAGAAGAGCCCGCCAGACGGCGAAGGCGATTGCGGAACCACATGGGTTGAAAGTGAAGGTCGTTCAGGATTTGCGAGAGGTGGACTTCGGTTTCTGGGAGGGTTTGACCTATGGGGAGATAAGGGGACGCTACGGGGATTTGATTGATCAGTGGTCTTCGGATCCCGCGAGTGTGGCGATCCCCGGTGGTGAGTCCTGGTCAGAGGCGATCGAGAGAGTCGGGGAGGTTTTTAGGAAAATTTTCCGGGAAAATCCAGAGAGTGGGGTGGCGGCGGTAACCCACGGTGGAGCGATCAAGTGCATGATATCGTACATTTTGGACACGGATCGTCTCAGTCTGTGGAAGATTCGTCAGGACAGCGCCAGCCTCACCATAGTTGATTTAATCGAGCCCAATAAGGGCATACTCTCTTTACTGAATGATACCTGCCACTTGAGAGACTTATGACCCCTCGGCAATCTTGAGCCCTCACCAGTGATGTGCTAAAATTACTTAACTTGCTGACCATTTCTTGAGGAGGTCTTGGGTGAAGGATATCTGCCGCGCTGAGCTGAAAAATCTCAAAGCCTATGTACCCGGCAAACCAATCTCTGAAGTTAAACGTGAGCTTGAGATCCGGGAAATTGTGAAATTGGCTTCCAACGAGTCTCCATACCCACCATTTCCGGAGGCCATCGCCGCAATGGAGAAGGTGCTTCTCGAGGGAAACAGGTATCCTGATAGCAATTGTTTCCTGCTCAAGGAGAGGTTGAGCCATTTTTTGAGTGTTCCTACCGAGAATTTATTGGTGGGAAATGGTTCTAACGAGCTGGTTCGTCTCATTGCCCAAGCCGTGCTTAATCTCCGGGAAAAAGCCGTTATGGCCACTCCCTCATTTGTCGTCTATCCCACGGTGACCAAGATGATGGGAGGTGTTTGCGTCGAAATACCTCTCAATGAGTACAGACACGATTTATCAGCAATGCTCGAGGCGGTGGATGAGAAGACGAAACTCGTCTTCGTCTGTAATCCCAACAACCCCACTGGAACGATAGTGACGAAAGAAGAGCTAGACGAGTTCATGAGGGGCATCCCCGAGGATGTTGTGGTGGTACTGGATGAAGCCTATTTTGAGTATGTGGAGGACAAGAGATATCCCAATGGTCTGGACTATTTCCGCCAGGGAAAACTGGTGGTTGTTTTGCGGACCTTTTCCAAGATATATAGCCTGGCTGGTTGTCGAATCGGCTATGGGGTGGCCCCTGAATTTCTGGTTCAGGCGATTGGCAAGATCAAAGAGCCCTTCAGTGTGAATGCCGTGGCGCAGGCGGGGGCCCTGGCCAGTCTGGCTTGTCAGGGGGAAGCGAATAAGCGGAGGCGCTTAAATTCCGAAAACAAGAAACATCTCTATGAGCAACTCGAGGGACTGAAGGTGAGATATGTTCCATCGGAGGCGAATTTTATTTTGGTGGATGTTGGTGTGAACTCAAAGGAGATTTTTGAGCGATTACTACGAGAGGGAGTAATCGTCAGGTCGGGTGATATTTTCGGCTATGACACGTGTATTAGAGTGACCATCGGTACTCGGGAGGAGAATGATAAGTTCATCAAGGCACTGGAGAAAGTGCTTCGGTAGCGGCGAGCCGGTTTATGTCCAGTGGTCGTCTTTGCGCTTGGTAGGGATTACAATCGGAAGTGATCCAGAGGGAGTTGATGATCGATGATAATTGTGATGAAGAAAGGGGCAACTCAAGCCGAAATTGGGCATGTAGTAGAAAGACTTAAAGCCGTTGGAGTGGGTACCGATATTTCCCGAGGGAAATATCGAACGGTAATTGGTGTCATCGGCGATGAAGATGTTGTCTCCACTCTTCCTTTAACGGTTATGCCCGGTGTTGAAAAAGTAATGCCCGTTTTGAAACCCTACAAGCTTGTGAGTAGGGAGTTCAAGCAGGAAGATACAGTAATCAAGGTTAATGATGCATTAATAGGGGGAGAGCATTTTGCCGTTATAGCGGGGCCGTGCTCGGTTGAGACGGAGGATCAGGCCATTAAAATAGCTAAAGCCGTAAAAGCTGCTGGCGCTACAATGTTAAGGGGGGGCGCTTTTAAACCCCGAACATCGCCCTACAGTTTTCAGGGATTGGGCGAGGAAGGTTTAAAAATATTAGCTAAGGCGAGAGAAATTACAGGGTTGCCTGTTGTCACGGAGGTTATGGATACAAGGGATGTTGATTTGGTTGCCAAATACGCAGATGTGCTTCAAATAGGGGCAAGAAATATGCAAAACTTTCTGTTGCTTAAGGCTGTGGGTCAACAGCCCAAACCTGTGTTGTTAAAGAGGGGATTCAGTAATACCATTGAGGAATTTTTAATGGCAGCTGAATATGTTGTTAAGGCTGGCAATGAAGACGTCATTCTTTGTGAACGTGGCATTCGAACTTTTGAAACATATACGAGAAATACACTAGATTTAAGCGCAGTTCCTGTAATTGGAGGTTTAAGTCATCTTCCAATAATTGTTGACCCAAGCCACGCTACTGGCCGAAGCGACCTGGTTATACCCCTTAGCCTGGCAGCCATTTCTTGTGGGGCAAACGGCATAATGGTTGAAGTGCATCATTCTCCCGAAAATGCACTCTGCGACGGAGACCAGTCTCTCACCCCTGATGCTTTTGCCGAGATGATGAAGAAGGTTAAATTTTTGGTAGAGACCTTTGGTAAAAAGATGAAGGCGAATTAGGGTGAGCGAGTTTAAGCGGGTTATTCTCATTGGAGTTGGTTTAATTGGGGGATCCCTGGGTTTAGCTCTTAGGGGTCTTCCTCATCCACCCAGAGTGATTGGGGTTGCCAGGCATCGGGAGACGATCGAGGGGGCCCTCAAGAAGGGAGCCATCGATGAGGGCACGACCTCGGTTTTAGACGGGGTAAAGGGCTCGGACGTTGTCTTCGTCGCTACTCCTGTGAGCTCCATCGTCGATATTATCCGAGAGATTTATGAACACCTTGAACCGGGCACCATAATAACGGATGTAGGGAGCACAAAGGCGGGTATCGTCCACGCCGTGGAGGAATTTTTACCTCCCCATCTTCACTTCATCGGCGGTCACCCCATGACCGGTTCAGAGCAAGCGGGGATAGATGCCGCCAGTGACTCTCTTTTTAAAAATGCCTACTATCTTTTAACACCCACTTCCCGAACGGACACGGAGGCTTTTCAACGGTTGCATTCCCTGCTGACGGCCATCGGTGCCACGGTTTTAGCCATTGATCCAGATAAACACGATAAGGTGGTGGCTGCCATCAGTCACCTGCCGCATGTTCTTTCCGCTGCGCTGATCGGTTTGACTCAGAAGCAGATGGCCGAGACGGAAAATCTTTTGCTTTTGGCGGCTGGGGGTTTTCGGGATATGACCCGCATTGCCGCGGCTAGTCCGGAGATTTGGACGGATATCTGTCTTGAGAACGGTGTTGCGATCCTTCAGGCCATTGAAGATTTTCAACGTGAGCTGGGAGATTTATCCGAACTGATTAGGAAGAGAGATGGGAAGAAACTTGCTAGAGCGCTGGAGGAGGCGCGGCGCGCGAGGTTGAATCTACCCTCTATCCTAAAGAAGGATTTGACTCGGTTATGGGAGTTATCCATTCCCGTTGCGGACAGACCCGGGGTCATCAGTGACATTACCCTTGCCATCGGTCGCCTTGGGATAAATGTCGAGGATATCGAGATAGTGCATGCTACGGAGACTTCGGGGGTTTTGAGGTTGGTTTTGAGTGGTGAGGAGAATGCTCGAAAGGCGGCGGCGGCTTTGCGGGAAAAAGGGTATGAGGTGAACATCAGAAGCATTTATAACAGAGAGGTCAGGTAGAAGTCTGTAGATGCGGGAGTGGATGGAGGCGATGGAGTTAAAGATAAACACCGCGGCTAGCTTGAAGGGAAAGATCGCTATTCCCGGAGATAAGTCCATATCTCATAGGGCCATCATCCTTGGTGCTATGGCCGAGGGGGACACGACCATCGTCGACTTCCTTCCTGCAGCTGACTGCCTTTCTACGCTGAAGTGTATGAGGGCATTGGGAGTGGGGGTGGAAGAGCTTTCCTCCACCAATTTGGTGATTCATGGCGTCGGTGCGAATGGCTTTAAGGAGCCGGGGAATGTTCTCGATGTGGGGAATTCCGGGACAACCCTGAGGATTCTTACGGGGGTTTTGGCTGGTCAGGATTTCTTCTCGGTCCTCACCGGCGATGAATCGGTGAGAAGGAGACCCATGGATCGGGTTATTGCCCCCTTGCTGGAAATGGGGGCGGAGATATGGGGGAGGAAGAATGGCACCCGGGCACCCATTTCAATTTTGGGTCACTCGCTCCATGGGATTTCCTACACAACGACTATACCCAGTGCCCAGGTCAAAACGGCTCTTCTTCTAGCCGGCCTTTTGGCCGAGGGGAAGACGATCGTTGCTGAAGAGTTTCAATCCCGAGATCATACCGAGCGGATGCTGGAAGTCATGGGAGCGGATATTTCTGTGGAGGGTACGACTTGTACAATTTCGGGGGGAGGGATACTTCGAGGAGCGGAGATCGATATCCCCGGGGATATATCCTCTGCCGCCTTTTTAATCGCTGGTGCCTTGATCGTTCCCGACTCTGAGGTGCTAATAAAGGATGTGGGCGTGAATCCAACCCGCACCGGGGTGCTGGATGTCCTCAAGGAGATGGGGGGTAGATTGGAGAGGGTCAGCTTTTCGGTAAAAAACGGTGAGCCCCGGTCGGATATGCTGGTTAAAAGCAGCAAGCTTTCCGGTACCGTCATTGGGGGAGAGAAAATACCGGGGCTTATAGACGAATTGCCGGTTCTGGCTGTGGTGGCCACTCAGGCCCAAGGAACCACGGTGGTCAGCGGCGCTCAAGAGCTGAGGGTGAAGGAGGCGGATCGCATCTCGGCCATCTGTGGCGAACTTGGAAATCTTGGGGCCCAGATCGAGGAGCGGGAGGACGGCTTCATCGTAGAAGGCCCCACCGCATTGAAGGGGACCGTTTGCGACAGTCACGGTGATCACAGAATAGCTATGGCCCTGGCGATTGCCGGTTTAGTTGCTACGGGAACCACCGTGATAAGGGGGGCTGAGTGTGTGGACATTTCGTTTCCTGGATTCGAGAAGACGCTAAGATCGTTGATCGGGTGATTGAAGGAAAATGGTCATAGCTATCGATGGGCTTGCGGCCTCAGGGAAGAGCACGGTCGCGAAGGCCGTGGCCAAGAAGATGGGCTACGAGTATGTAGATACTGGTGCCATGTACAGGGCTTTGACCTGGAAGGCGCTGGAGGAGAAGGTGGACATCTTCGATGAGGAAGCCCTGGTTCGATTGGCCAAGTTGACAAGGATTTATTTTTCGGATGGAGGAAGGATATTTGTGGACGGTGTTGATGTTAGCGAGGAGATTCGCTCACCCAGGGTGAATAATGCTGTTTCCATCGTTTCCAGGGTACCGGATGTCAGGAGAACAATGGTTAAGCAGCAAAGGGCTGCGGCAAA
>DNCG01000094.1:994-5327 GCA_003491635.1 Actinomycetota bacterium | reverse complement strand
CTCAGAGACCCAAGCACTCAACCAGGCCGGTAAGACGATGAAGAGAGCTATCCCTAAAAGAACGGCAAGAGCGACGGAAAAAGCCATTTCCTTGGGGGTGATTTGAACCTCCTCCTCCGCCGCCTCCTGCGCAGAAAAAGCCAGGGCTTGTACCCCCAGGGTAAGCGCCTCTATTAAAACTAAAACTCCCCTGAGAATGAAAAACCTCAGAAAGGGAAACCGATTCGAGAGAGAATTGAGCCTTCTTTCCTCCAAGATAATCCGCTGGTCGGGCTTGCGAACGGCAACGACCCAGTGGGATTTACCCCTTACCATCACCCCTTCGAGAACCGCCTGCCCCCCAATTTGAAATCTGGCCATCTTTTTCCTCAGTCGACAGTCAACCGCTCCCTCCCGTTACACGCGATCAGGACTACCTGACGGCAGTCAGGCCTCCGATTGCTTTTCTCTCCCCCCAGAAGATGTTTCGGTGGATTCTTTGGAGGATTCCTCAGTGGACTCCTCGCTGGGAGCCTCCATCGCCTCTAAACCGTACCTCTTCTGAAATCTTTGAACCCTACCACCGGTGTCCACTAGCTTCTGCTTACCCGTGAAAAAGGGGTGGCACTTCGAGCACATCTCCACCTTCAAAAGTGGCTTCGTTGAGCGCGTCTTAAAGGTCTCCCCACAGGAACAAACAACGGTCGCTTCAACATAGTCTGGATGAATGCCCTTCTTCAACTCATTCACCTCCATTAAGCTCCCCCGATAGTAACACAGGAGAAGCCGTTTTGACAATTGATGTATGTTGGATGTCGGTTGTCGCTATTGGTTATTCGGAATTCGTTATTAGGAATTCGTTACTCGCTATTCGTAATTCGTAATTGGTTATTCGTTATTAGAAATTGGTTTTGTCCTTCCTAATTTCTAATTCCTATTTTCGAATTGCTAGTTTCGAGTTCCTAATTCCTAATTCGAGTTTCTAATTTCGAGTTCCGAACTGATATCTGGTACCTAGTTCCTTGTGGCTGGTCCCTGGCAACTCACCGCCCTCTGCTTCTTCTTAACTACTCCTGAACGGGGGCCTTCTGAATTTGTGCCAGGAACTGAGCATTAGCTCTAGTCTCTTTCATCTTATCGATGAGAAGCTCGATGGCAGCAGAGGGATCGAGGGTGTGCAAAACTCTCCTCAACTTCCAGATGAGTTGGGATTGCTCGTCTGGAAGAAGGAGCTCCTCTTTCCTGGTGCCAGATTTCTCTATATTGATGGCCGGGAAGATACGCTTATCGGCTAATTTTCTGTCGAGATGCACCTCCATATTTCCTGTGCCTTTAAACTCCTCATAGATAACCTCATCCATGCGACTCCCTGTCTCCACCAAAGCCGTTGCCAAGATGGTCAGACTCCCCCCGGCCTCGATGTTTCTAGCCGCCCCGAAGAAGCGCTTGGGTGGATATAGAGCAGTGGAGTCAACGCCACCCGACAATATCCGGCCACTTGGGGGAACCGTCAGATTATAGGCTCTAGCCATTCTAGTGATGCTATCCAAGAGAACAACTACATCTTTCTTGTGTTCCACAAGACGCTTGACTCTCTCCAGCACTAATTCGGCTACCTGAATATGATTTTCAGAAGGCTGATCAAAAGTCGAGCTCACGACCTCTCCCTTGACCGAGCGCTCCATATCGGTAACCTCTTCAGGGCGCTCATCCACCAAGAGCACTATTAGATGAACTTCGGGATTGTTGGCGGTAATGCTGTTGGCAATCTGTTTCAGAATGGTGGTCTTACCAGCCTTGGGAGGAGAAACGATCAATCCCCGCTGGCCCTTTCCAATGGGAGCAATAAGATCCAGAATACGAGGAGTAATCTCTTGGGATACCGTCTCCAGCTTGAATTGTTCATCGGGATAGATGGGAGTGAGAGACTCAAAATGCGTCCGCTTCCTCGCTATCTCCGGGTCCTCCCCATTAACGGCCTCAATCTTGAGTAAGGCAAAATACTTCTCACTGTCTTTCGGTGGCCTCACCTGGCCAGCAACCTCATCCCCCCTCCTTAGATTGAATCGCCGAATCTGAGAAAGCGAAACATAAATGTCGTTATCGCCAGGGAGATAACCGTTCGTCCTCAAGAACCCATAGCCTTCGCTGAGGATATCCAGAATTCCCCGCCTGAAAAGGAGCCCCTCCTCCTCAGTCCGGCTCTTGAGGATGGCCATGATGAGTTCCTGTTTTTTCATCTTGTTGGCACTGGTGATTCCCAATTCCGTCGCAATGGGCTGAAGCTCGCTTAGCTTCTTTTCCTCCAATTCAGCTCTGCCTAAAATAGTTTTTTCCAATTGACACACCTTCCCTTTTTAGCCGCTCGCTTGAGAATATCCTGAAACGAGCTACCTGACTGCCCTGACTGCCGTCAGGCAGACAGGCTAACGAGTGGCCTTTTTTAGTTTATTCCAGTCCTCCAAGAACCTCTCTATTCCCCTATCGGTTAACGGGTGCTTCACCATCGCCTTGAGGACATCGTAGGGAACCGTGGCGATGTCCGCACCGAGGAGAGCCGCCTGGGTGACATGCATAGGGTGCCTAATACTGGCGGCAATTATCTCTGTCTCAATGTCATAGTTATCATATGCCGCGACGATGTCCGCCAAAATGGACATTCCGTCGTTTCCCGCATCGTCCAACCGCCCAATAAAGGAACTGACATAAGCTGCGCCAACTTGAGCGGCCAGAAGAGCTTGATTGGCCGAGAAAACCAGGGTCATGTTCACTTTGATGCCTTCCTGGCTGAGCACCTTCGTGGCCGCCAGTCCCTCCACCATCATTGGAACCTTAACCACGATGTTCTCGGCGATCTTGCTCAGCTCACGGGCTTCCTCCACTATTCCCTGCCGATCCATGCTCACCGCCTCGGCGCTCACGGGTCCCTTTACCATCTCGCATATCTTCTTCACGGCGGAGCGGAATTCTCGGCCTTCCCTCGCACAAAGGGTGGGATTGGTGGTCACACCACTCAAAATCCCCCAGGAGTTGACCTCCTTGATGTGATCAATGTTGGCGGTGTCGATAAAAATCTTCATAAAACCTCCCTTTCTGGCGCCAATGCGGCTTCCCCGCCTTCCAGCGGGGGAAAAACCTGGTTGAGTATCTCCTCCAAAACCATGGCCACGGTGGTATCCAGATTACGGCTGGAGATAATGGGGATACCTTTCTCTCTGGACAAATCCTCGATATATTTTCCTATCTTTCGAATACTATCAAAGTTTGCCCTATACCTTTCGAAGGGGCGAAAGCCCTCCGTTTCCATCTCGCGAATGTAGAAATGACTCCGATGAAGGTTCTCATCTTCCACGGTTATAATCAAATGAACCACGAAGGCACTTTTGAAATGTTTGGAATCGATGAAACCGGGAACAATGTGGACACCCTCCACCACCAGATTCAGTCCCTCCCTGATGGCTCTATCTATAACCGCCTTCATGCCCACCGCCACGGCGATGGTTTGTTCCCGGAATCCGACAATGACCGGATCGGTAGCCGCGGGGAGTGGCTCCCGCAGACCACGCCAGGCACTAAAGGACGAGTCGTAAAGAGTGGGCATGAGTTCCTTGGAGAAAATAGCCCGCATCACCTCGCGAAGGGCATCCGTGGAAACCACACGTGTTATCCCCAATCTATGGGCGATCTCCGTGGCGATTGTCGACTTTCCAACGCCAGTGGTTCCCCCGATGAGAATGATAAGGGGTTTTTCCAGTTTCCCAAGAGATTGCCACCGAACATACCTCTGAACATGTTCCTCGCCCACGTGTTCCCGAAGAACTCCCACGACCACATCCCGCAATTCATTGGTACTAACCGAAAAGCGATTGCTCTCCTTCAAGCGTTCCTCGACGAGCTCAGACATGCGATAAGCTCTCTTGGGAGGAATGCCCGTGGCCATAATGGAGGAGGCCATGATTCCCTTGGAATAGGGAAGTCCATGTCTCTCATCCCTGATCACGATGCGCTTTTGAAAGAAATCGCCCTTCCGAGTCATGATCGCCCCCGCTCCTCGAAAGAAAAGGTGACCTCCCTCGCCAAATCCATCAACAGATCCCCTAAATCTCCATCGCCCCCAACCGTGACCGGGACGTTATCCACGTAAATGATCTCTTTACCCAAGCTCAAGCCCAGATCGGTGACCACATCCACCGAGGCGGCCTTGAGCTCCGTCAAAAGGGTGGTGTACTCACCCCGAGCCATCTCCAGATCCTTTCGAAGCAGTTTCCGGTTGGAAAGGTTGGTACTCACACCCACCACCTCGCACCCGCATTCCTTCTCCAGATAATCCCTCAAGTCCTGGGTCACGGCGGGG
>DNCG01000094.1:0-779 GCA_003491635.1 Actinomycetota bacterium | reverse complement strand
CTTTAAATCGGGATTCGCCCTTCTAACGGCCGCTTCCACGGAACGAACCTTTTCCTTATCGGCCATGGGACTTTCGCACATGGTAAGAACGGCCAGATCGGAGATGAGAAGCCTGTATGTCCCGAAATAACCATCTATATAATCCAGGGGCTGATGTGCCCCGACCGTCACCACCCGGGCACCCGTTCTCACGGGTGGAAGGGCCGCTCCACTGCCCTCGAAGAGGACGAAACGTGTCTCTAGCTCATTAGCCAACCTCGCCCCCGTCAAAACATTGGATACGAAAGGGGCTCCCGCCAATCCCCCACCACACCTCCGGCAACCCACCGTGGTTATCCTACTCATGAGCGCATCCTCATAGTAGTCGGAGGCAGCGTGCTTCCCCTCGCGGCTGACCTTGAGTAAAAACCCCGGGGTCATCTTCTCTCTCGCTCCATACAAAACCTCTGGCTCGGTGGGACCTCCTCTGCCCATGGCCACCACACAAGGAGAAAATCCCGCCCTATCCAGCTCCCGAGCAAAATAGGCGGAAATGGCCGTTTTCCCGACCCGCTTGCCCGTTCCGATAATGGAGATGGATGGTTTTTCAACGACGTCGTGAAAGAGAGGAGGGTCAAATCGAAAATCAGCCCCCTCATAGGAAACGCCGTGCGCCAGTGCGAGACTGGCAAACTTAAAACGCTCTCTGTAACCAACTACGGGTTCGTCGCTCAAATCAACCACTAGATCCGGTTGATAGCGCCCGAGGGCCTCCTCGACACCGACCATGGCCTCCCTCT
>DNCG01000095.1 GCA_003491635.1 Actinomycetota bacterium | reverse complement strand
AGTTTTTTCTTGTTCAAGTTCATTCCTCCAAATTAAGTTCAGCTTAAACCAGCTGGTTTGATTATATACATCTCTTCGGTCAAACGCAAAGCCCTAGACGAGCTCTCTTACCACCTTAACGCACCGAGCGCATAAGGTCTTGTGCTCACGATCTCTGCCCACGGTCTCGCTATAATTCCAGCAACGCTCGCATTTTCCCCCAGGGGCCCTATGCACCAAAACGGCCAGTCCGGGCAACTCGAGACTTCGGAAAGCATCGTCAGGTGCAGCATCCGGTGCAGCCTCGACCAATTCAACCTGAGAGACGATGAAAATGGTGGGCAACAGACCTTTGCGTATTTTAAGAAAATGATACAACTCATTTGAGGCATAAAGAGTCACAGTTGCCTCGAGGGAGTTGCCCACGAGCTTTTCCTTGCGTGCAAACTCGAGGGCCTTGAGAACCTCATCCCGAACCTCATGCAGCCTGTCCCATTCCTTCTCCAGAGCCTCGTCAAAATACTCCTTCACCACCCTGGGCCAGGAACAAAGCTGGACGCTCATCTTACCCCTTTGCCCCTCTGGAATCTGCTGCCAAATCTCTTCGGCCGTAAAAGCCAAGATGGGAGACAGGATCTTGGCCAGATTGGTTAAAATCTCGAAGAGAACAGTCTGAGCCGATCGGCGCTGCTTCGAATTGGGAGCGGTGGTGTAGAGTCTATCTTTCAAAACGTCCAGATAAAAGGCGCTCATGTCGGTGACACAAAAGTTGTGAATGGAATGAAAGACCAAGTGAAATCTGTAGTTTTCATAAGCTTCGGTAACTCTGCCTAATAACCGATGCAATTTGAGAAGGGCCCACCTGTCAATCTCTTCGAGATCATCGTAGGCAACACCATGCTCATCGGAATCGAAGTCGTAAAGATTGCCCAGAAAGAAACGGGCAGTGTTTCTGATCCGCCGATAGGCCTCGGATGTGCGCTTCAATATCTCTGGAGAAACGGCGACATCGACCGAATAGTCCGAAGAAGCAACCCAGAGGCGCAGAATATCCGCCCCGGACTCCTTCACCACCTCCAAGGGATCGACGACGTTGCCTAGGGACTTCGACATCTTTCTTCCCTCTTGGTCGACGAGAAAACCGTGGGTGAGAACCGCCTTATATGGTGCCTTCCCCTCCGCTCCAATGGATGTCAAAAGGGATGATTGGAACCAACCACGGTGTTGATCGCTCCCCTCCACATAGAGGTCAGCGGGCCAGGTGAGCTCGGAACGGGTCCTCAGAACAGCAAAGTGGCTTATCCCCGACTCAAACCAAACATCAAGGATGTCTTTTTCTTTTTCAAATCTCTTCCCGCCACAATCGGGACAGGTAAAGTCGGCTGGCAGAATATCCCCGGCCGACTTTTTAAACCAGGAGTCCGCCCCCTCCTTCTCAAAAAGTTCACGGACGATCTTGATGGTATCAGGGGTTACAACTGGTTTTTTACAAACTTGACAATAAAAGACCGGGATGGGCACGCCCCAGGCTCGCTGCCGCGAGATGCACCAATCGGGCCTTTCCTCTACCATTGAGGTTATCCTGTTTCTGCTCCACTCCGGAATCCAGCTAACTTTCCCGATGACCTTCAGGGCATCCCGACGCAAGGTATCCCCATCCATCGAGATAAACCACTGCTCGGTGGCGCGAAAGATGACAGGTTTCTTGCAGCGCCAGCAATGCGGGTAAGAGTGAACGGTCGATGTCCGATACAGGAGCAATTCTCTCTCCTTCAAATCCTGGATGATCAACTCATTAGCCTCGGTGATGTGCTTCCCTCCAAACTTTCCGGCCTCTTTGGTGAAGAAACCTTTGTCGTCAACGGGCATGAGGGTGGGCAAATCGTACTCCAACCCAACCATGTAGTCCTCCTGGCCGTGGCCCGGTGCGATGTGAACACAACCCGTCCCCTGATCGAGAGCGACAAAATCGGCCAAGACAACGAGGGAATCCCAATCCTGGAGAGGTTGTCCACAAACCAGCTTTTCAAGTTCCCCACCTTTAAAGGTCTCCAAGATTTGATAGTTCGCCACACCGGTTTCCCCAAAGACCTGTTCCACTAAGACTCGGGCAAGGATATAGATTTCTCCATCTACCTCAACCGCGGCGTAATCAGCCCCAGGACGAACGGCCACGGCAACGTTGGCGGGAAGCGTCCAGGGAGTGGTGGTCCAGATCAGAAGATATCTGGGTTGGGGGTACCCCTTCAAGGGAGCAAAACTACTCTGCAAGATAAATTTAACGTAAATGGAGGGAGAAGTCTCATCGGCGTATTCGATCTCGGCCTCGGCCAGGGCCGTCTCGCAACGATAGCACCAGTGAATGGGCTTTAGTCCCCTGTAAATCAGGCCGCGCTCATAGAGTTTCCCGAATATCTCGATGTTTGTCGCCTCATATTCCGGATCAAGTGTGAGATAGGGCCGCTTGAAGTCACCGCGAACGCCCAGTCTTCGAAACTGCTCAGACTGGCGCTTGACATACTTAAGAGCGTATTTTCGACAGAGCTCCCTCAGCTCGGTCTGGCTGATCTCACTTTTGTGAACCCCCAGACTCTTTTCCACATTGTGCTCGATGGGCTGCCCATGGCAGTCCCAGCCGGGCACGTAGGGACTGAAATGACCCCTCATCGACTTGTACTTGACCACAATGTCCTTAAGAACTTTATTCAGTGTGTGCCCCAGATGGATATCGCCGTTGGCGTAGGGTGGGCCATCGTGAAGAACAAAAGATGGCTTGCCTTTCGTTTCTTCACAGTTCAGTTTATAAACATCGATTTCATCCCAGAATTTGAGGATTTCCGGTTCCTGACGAGTTAAATCCGCCTTCATGGGAAAGCCGGTTCTAGGAAGATTTAATGTCTTTTTATAATCGATAGGTTTGGTTCTCTCGCTCACTCTATGTCTCCCGATGTTATCTCTGTCAGATGCCGCTATTCGTTATTGGAATTCGTTATTCGCTATTCGTAATTCGTAATTGGTTATTCGTTATTAGAAATTGGTTTTGTCCTTCCTAATTTCTAATTCCTATTTTCGAATTGCTAGTTTCGAGTTCCTAATTCCGAGTTTCGGGCCGATCCCTGGTCTCTGGCCCCTGGTGCCTTGTTCCTGGTACCTAATCCTGACATAAATCAAAAACCCTCCTCGTCAAGGACGAGAGAGGGTCAAATCTCGCGGTACCACCTTGCTTCCCCGCCTTCGGCGGGGCACTCGGCTGCATTTTAACGGTTGCTCCCGGCAGAGCCTACTCGCCCATACTTTCGGTCTGCAGCTCAGGGGTGATTTTCAAGCCAGTTGTCACCGCCTCACACCAACCGACGGCTCTCTTGGCACTCTCGCCGGCTTTACTCGTCCCCTTCGTCGCCAAAACGCGCTATGAGCACTGATTTTCACAAAAAAGCTAGCATAACCAGCAAAAGATGTCAAACTTTGAGGAAGGTAACTCCGGGAAGTCTCTCAAAATGAGGATCGCTGGTAACCACCTTTGCATTTCTTGAACATGCAGTAGCATATACAACCGCGTCGGCCATTGGTAAAGCATACTTTAGGCTCAAATCGGCAGCGGAAAGAGCAATGAGCTCATCTAATGGTAGAACTTTCGTCTTGTTTATTTGAGCAACCGCAACCAGGGCTTCTTCCTCGCTTCTTTCGCGCTTGATCTTCTTGTATACCTCGTAGAGCACGATAGTAGGTGTAATTACCTTGCTTTCATCTTTCAAATATCCGAAATATTTGTCGGCCAAGGGGCCATCAGCGAAAAACTCAATCCAACCAAATGAGTCAACCAGAATCATAGCCTGTCCTTTTCCTCTCGGGTACCCGAGGCATCCACTCCCTTAAGGTATCCTCGAAGCTCCTCAAGGCGCCTATCGGGGATCAGAGTGATCACACCCTCTTTAGCCAATACATACATCTTCTGCCCACCCTTAAGGTGCAATTGCTTTCTTATTTCTTTTGGTACAACTATCTGATATTTAGAAGAAAGGGTAACTTGAGGCATCGTTTTTCCTTCCGTAAAGTAATTTTCCTATCGATAAAAAATTGTAAAACAATTTGTGGTTTTTGTCAACACAACTGCGTTTGAATCTCGAGCTTCGAGACGCTAAGTTAGGGGAGAAATTTCTGAGATGAAGATTCTTTTATTTCGGGAGGATCCGCCGGAAAGAATGGCTATTCTGGACTTGGCCACACCGAAGAGCTTAGAAAGGAATTCCAACATGATTCCAACTAAGATATTTCCTCGATATCGTCCGTCTCTTCCTCGGCGGACACATCGGCAGGAGCCGTGCCAGTGTCCTTGGTTTCCCTCGAGGTTGCCTCCCTTTCGGGCTCTCCTTCAGTTTCCTCCAGCGTTTCGTCCTCAGATTCCCCAAAAAAAGGGTAAAGGTTCTCCTCACCCATCTCCTTCAGGGGTCTTCTGGCTTCCTCAGGCTCTTCTCCTATGACCGGTTCTTCAGCGGATACTTCTTCTCCCTCTTCTCCTTCCACTGCCTCTTCGAGGACAAGTTCCTCGACTGGCTCCACTATCCCCGCGGCGACTTCTTCCTCCTCTTTAACCTCTGCTACTTCTTCGGGCATTTCCTTCTCTTTCGCCGTTTCCGCCTCACTCACCATGCTCAGATAGGACTCGAGCATGGATCTGAACTTCATCAAAAACTCCTCTTTAAGCTGTCTCAAGTTGTCGTAAGTCGCTTGCAGTCTCTGCTTCTCTCCGAGCACCTCCTGGACTATCTCCTTCGCCTTCAACTCCGCATCCTTTATGATGAGCTCCGCCTGCTTTTTAGCATTGCTCTGGACCTCCTCCGCCGAGGATTGAGCGGTCACCAGCGTCTTCTGAAGCGTCTGCTCGATGTTCTCATACTGGCGGAGCTTCCCTTCAATCTGCTCCAGCTTCTCCTTCAATTCGATGTTCTCCCTAAAAACCCGCTCAAACTCTTCGGCCACCTCATCTAAAAAGGCATCCACCTCCTCTTCGTTATAGCCTCGCAGCGCCCGCCGAAACTCCTTGTGATGAATGTCCAGGGGAGTGAGTTTCATCTTTTCCTTCCTCCTTCTTAGTCACCTAAATTCTCACTAAAACCTGAAGTAGAATAGATACAGCTATCCTATGGATAAATCCCAAAGCAAGAATCGCAATGATCGGCGAAAGATCCAAACCCATCCCACCCAGATTGAGGATGGGCAACAATCTCCTGAATAAATTCAAGTAAGGATCCGTCAGTTCGTAAACAAAGCCCCTCACCCTCTCGACCACAGCATTGGAGGAAAGGGGAATCCAAGAAAAAATTACTCTGATGATAATGAGCCAGAAATAAACAACAAATGCGGTATCTACAAGGCGAATTACGACCACAAACGCTCCTTTTAGCCCCCCAATTCCCTTGCTCGTTTCATTGCCGCCTCTATTGCCTTGAAAACACCAGCTCTGAAACCGGCCTCCTCAAAAACTTCCAGGGCAGCAATTGTTGTTCCCCCAGGAGAAGTCACCATATCCTTGAGTAGAGCTGGATGCTTGCCGGTCTTCTTGAGCATGGTTCCCGCCCCAATCATCGTCTCCACCACCAACTTAGTCGCCACATCTCGGGCGAGACCCGCCTTTATCCCGGCCTCTATCAAAGCTTCGACGAACAGATAAAAGTAGGCCGGTCCGCTCCCGCTCAGAGCCGTTGTCGCATTCTGAAATTTTTCATCGAGTTGAACAACTTCCCCAACGGAGGAAAAGATACTCACTGTGAGCTCTGTGGCTTCCTTGGTGGCATGCTTTCCGGGACTGACCACCGAGATGCCCGCTCCGACGAGGGCGGGGGAATTGGGCATCACCCGAACAACAGGTAAACTCTTCTTCACCTTATCATAGATGTGGTTCGTGCTCACCCCTGCGGCTATCGAGATGAGAACCTGACTCTCCCCAAGATGATCGGCAATCTCATTTAAAACTTCGTCGAGCTGCTGTGGTTTGACCGCAAGGAGAATAACATCGGCGCCCTTAACGGCGGCAACGTTGTCGGAGGCGATGCCAACGCCGTAATCGGCTTCAATTTGAGTAAGTCTTTTCCTCCTCACATCGCTCACGACCACCCGATCGGGCTTCAGTGCCCCCGATTGAAGGATACCCTTGAGGAGAGCCTCCCCCATCCGACCTGCACCAATTAAGGCCAACCTGGTAACCCTCAACATTTATCTGCCTTTCTGCTTATCCCTAATTCCTGGTCCGATGTCGCTATTTGTTATTCGGAATTCGTTATTAAGAACGGGTTCAAGGAGTCGAGGATTCTAGGATTCAAGTGTCTGTTTTCTAAAGATTTAATAAGTTATAGTCTTTTAGCATTTCACTTGACCCCTTGCCTGCTCACCTCTGGTGAGGCTCCCCGAATCCCGTATAGG
>DNCG01000090.1 GCA_003491635.1 Actinomycetota bacterium | reverse complement strand
GGACTGGCCGTGAGGCTTCTCGATGCCTACAAGGAGGGCAAGGTTCAGGAAGAGAAGCTGGGAAGGGCCCTAAAGGAAGAGAAAAAGAAGTGAGAAGCATCGGTATGAAGCCGAAGATCCTGCCAAAAGTTTACAATCCCAAGGAAGTGGAGCCCAGAATTTATTCCTTCTGGATGTCCAAGGGATACTTCCATGCGCAAATCGATCGCGAGAAGGAACCCTTCACCATCGTCATTCCTCCTCCCAATATCACCGGCTCCCTTCACATGGGACACGCTCTCAACAATACTCTGCAGGATGTGATAGTTCGAAGGAGGAGAATGCAGGGATTCGTTACTCTCTGGCTTCCCGGAACGGATCATGCTGGGATAGCTACGCAGAACGTGGTGGAGAAGCAGCTGGCCAAGGAGGGCCTCACCAGGCAGGTGCTGGGAAGAGAGAAATTTTTGGAGCGAGTTTGGCAGTGGAAAGAGTTATATGGAAACACCATAATTGAGCAGCTGAAAAAGTTGGGATGTTCCTGTGACTGGGAGAGAGAGCGCTTTACCATGGATCCCGGCTACTCTCTTGCGGTCAAAAAGGTCTTCGTTGAGCTCTACAAGGATGGCTTGGTTTATAGGGGGAAGCGGATCATTAACTGGTGTCCCCGTTGTTTAACCGCTCTTTCCGATATCGAGGTCGAACACGAGGAGGTGGAGGGGCATCTCTGGTATATCAAGTACCCCTTCAAGGATTCCGACGAATATCTGACCATCGCGACCACCCGCCCGGAAACTCTCCTCGGGGACACGGCGGTGGCGGTGCATCCAGATGACCCTCGCTATAAAGAATATATCGGCGGGACTCTGATCCTTCCCTGCGTCGGTCGAGAGATACCCATCATCGCCGATGGGTATGTTGAACCCCGATTTGGAACGGGGGCGGTTAAGGTCACCCCGGCGCATGACCCCAACGATTTTGAGATGGGCGAGCGTCACGATCTTCCCCGAGTGAATATCTTTACCCCCGATGCCAAGATAAATGAGAATGGCGGCGATTACATGGGTATGGACAGGTATGGTGCTCGTGAGGCCGTCATCATGGATTTGGAAGAGGGGGAATTATTGGAGAAGGTCGAGCGGCACATCCACGCCATCGGTCACTGCTATCGTTGCCACACCGTCGTGGAGCCATACCTTTCCGAGCAGTGGTTTGTTGAGATGAGACCCCTGGCTGCCCCGGCCGTAGAGGTAGTGGAGGAAGGTAAGGTCAAGTTCATTCCCAAGCGGTGGGAGAAGGTTTATTTTGAATGGATGAGAAACATCAGGGATTGGTGCATCTCCAGACAGGTCTGGTGGGGTCACCAGATTCCAGCTTGGTATTGTGAGTGTGGTGAGATTCTTGTCCAACTCGAAGCGCCCGATGCCTGCCCCAAGTGCGGGAGCAAAAATCTTGTTCAGGATGGTGATGTCTTGGATACCTGGTTCAGCTCCGCCCTCTGGCCCTTTGTCACTTTGGGTTGGCCCGAGAAGACGAAGGATCTTACCTACTTCTATCCGACTTCGGTGTTGAGCACAGCCAGGGACATCATCTATCTCTGGGTGGCCAGGATGATCATGATGGGTTTGAGATTCTGCGGTGATATCCCCTTCCATACGGTAGTCATCCATCCCACCGTTTTGACGATTGAGGGCAAGCGAATGAGTAAGTCCCTGGGCACGGGGGTCGACCCCCTCGATCTTATCGAGAAGTATGGAGCGGATGCCACTCGTTTTGGTTTGATGGTTCAAACCCAGGCTCAAGACATGCGCTTTTCCGAGGAAAGACTGGAGATGAGCCGCAATTTTGCCAATAAAATCTGGAATGCCTCCCGCTTTGTTCTCATGAATCTCGAGGGCTATTCCATCCCTGAAAAGCCAGAATATAATTTGGCGGACAAGTGGATCCTATCTCGGTGCAACAGAATCATTAAGCGGGTGAGCAAAGCTCTTGATCGCTACGATTTTGGCGAATCGAGCAGGTGCCTATATGACTTTTTCTGGAGTGAGTATTGCGATTGGTATATCGAGATGTGCAAACCTCGGCTCTATGGAGAATCGGGTAATGAGCTTGGGCGTTTGACGACCCAGCATGTCCTCTTATATGTTCTGGATGAAGTGCTCCGATTACTCCATCCTTTCATGCCCTTTATCACCGAGGAGATTTGGCGGAAGTTGCCCGTGGGAGATGGGAGCATTATGGTGTTGGCCTGGCCGGAGGTGGAAGGCCGTCTGATCCATCCAAAGATAGAGGGGGAGATGAGACTTCTCCAGGATGTCATCGTGGCTATTCGCTCCATTCGGTCGGAGCTGGGAATTTCTCCCGATAAGAAAATAAAGGGCATACTGTGTTCGTCGGACGAGAGAAAACTGGAGATCGTTAGAAGGGACGCCGTTTATATCTCCAGCCTCGCCGGCCTTTCCGAACTTGTGGTGGAAAAGAAGACGGCTAGACCAAAGCAGTCGGCTATGGCCGTTGAGCACGATATCGAGATATTTATTCCCCTCACTGGTTTGATCGACGTGGGGCGGGAGATTGAGAGGTTGAGAAGAGAGTTAGTGAACGCACAAGAGGAGCTTGAAAGGGTTCAGGGGAAGCTCTCCAACAAGGCGTTTATCCACAAAGCTCCCAAGGAGATCGTGAGGAGAGAGAAGGAAAGGCTCGCCAATCTATCGTGCAAGCTCGAGAAGTTAAATCTGCAACTGAAGCACCTGGTGGATGCCTGATTTTGAGAGAGGAAGGGTCGGTTGAATTACAAGGATGCCATTGCCTATCTCGACTCCATAGAACAGTTTGGGATCAATCCCGGATTGGAGAGGATAAAGGCCCTTTGCGAGGAGATTGGCAATCTTCAGAACTCCTTCCCAGCCATTCACATCACCGGCACCAATGGTAAGACATCCACCGCCAGGTTGACTGCCGCCATTCTTTCGGCCCACGGTCTAAAGGTTGGGCTCTACACCTCTCCCCATCTTTGCTTGTATACCGAGAGAGTGAGTGTGGACGGCGAGCTCATCCCCGAGGAAGAACTGGCATCCCTTTTAACGTATTTGTTGCCCGCCGTTGAGAGATTGGAGAAGAAAATTCACCCCGATAGGTTCACTCTTTTTGAGATATTCACCGCTCTTGCCTTTCTTTACTTCCACAACGTCGGCATAGATTGTGGCGTGATAGAGGTAGGAATGGGGGGAAGGTGGGATGCTACCAACGTAGTTGTTTCGAAGGTTTCGGTCATCACCAATGTTGAGCTGGATCACACCGACAGACTGGGTGCTACCATCGAGGAGATCACCCGGGAGAAGGTGGGAATAGTTAAGGATGGTTCTCTTGTCATTGTGGGAAAACTTCACTCTAACTCGTTGCGGATTGTTCGGGAGTGGTGTGAGAGAAAGGGGGCTACTCTCAAAATAGTGGGTCAGGATTTCCGTCTGCTCTCGCGCAGAAGGATTGACGGTTTTCAGAAACTTTCCATCGAGGGATTATACGGAAGGTACAAGGATTTGAGGCTTCCTTTGATCGGGCGCCATCAGGGAGTGAATTTAACTCTTGCCGTGGCCGCCGTCGAGGGATTCCTGGAAAGGACTCTTTCTCTTGATGGATTAAGGAGTGGATTGGAACGAGTACGATGCCCGGGTCGGCTCGAAATCGTCACGGAGTTTCCCACCGTGGTTTTGGATGGGGCGCACAATCCGAGTGGAGCAGCGGAGTTGGCTGGAGCATTAAAATCCGAGTTTTCCTACAACAATTTGATTTTGGTGCTTGCCATATTGGGGGATAAGGATATCGATGGGATTTTGAAGGAGTTGGCTCCTCTGGCTTCTCTTGTCATCCTGTCGGAGAATCAGAGTTACCGAAGTGCCTCCGTGAATGTTTTGATGGAAAAGTTGGCCGGGTTTGACTCAAATTTTATATGTGAGCCCGATCTTTCCAACGCCATCGAGATTGCCATCGAGCGAGCTGAAGGAAGAGATCTTATCTGTATCACCGGTTCGCTTTACACCGTGGGCGAGGCCAGGGATTACCTTGGGCGACGCTGCGGGAAAAATCTTGAGCTTTTTCAAGGGAAAAGACTTTAATCGGAGAATATTTGGAGTTGACAGTTTGCATAAAATCCTTAAGGGGAGATTGTGGACTTACTCGCCTCTGTAATAAAGTTTTTTGAGTCGGGGCTCTTTCGGCTCTCCATCAGGCTATTTTTCCTGTTCATTGTGGTTTTGTGGGCCAGTCTCATCTACTGGACGTATAGAGACGCCGAAAAGAGGGGTGCCCTGGCGCTTTATTGGGCGGCCGTGGTTTTCGTCTTCAACTTCTTCGGCTGGGCGGTTTATTTAATCTTGAGACCACCTGAATATCTTGACGATGCGCGGGACAGGGAGCTTGAAATAAGGACAAAGGAGGTCCTGCTAGGGAAGGGTAGCCTGACCTGCCCAGCTTGCCTGAAGCCCGTGGAGGGTGATTTTTTGATCTGCCCCTACTGCCGAAAGACCCTGAAAAAGTCTTGCCCCAGTTGCAATCGCCCCCTTGAGACAGGCTGGATCATCTGCCCCTACTGTAAAACGGCCCTTTGATTTTGTATCGATTAAAGGATAACTCGGTTTACCTGTGGATGTGAGGGGTGATTTTTTGGAAAAAACATTTGTGATGATCAAACCGGATGGTGTTCGAAAGGGCCTTGTCGGCGAGGTCATTCATCGTTTTGAGGCCAGGGGACTTGATATTGAAGCCCTGAAACTGATCAGACTCTCACGGAAGGAGGCCGAAGAGCTTTACTCCATACACAGAGGCAAAGATTTCTTCGAGGAGCTCGTCAATTTTGTCCTCTCCGGCCCGGTTGTGGTAATGGTCTTAAGCGGGGAGGGCGCTGTGAATGTGGTGAGAAAGATGATGGGTACCACGAATCCCAAGGATGCAGAGCCCGGGACCATCCGAGGCGACTTTGCCTTGGAGATAACCGAGAATATCGTTCACGGCGCAGATTCCGAGGAGAGCGCGGAGCGCGAGATACCCATCTTTTTTGGCGGTTTGGACACTTAAGGCTGTTTTTTAACCTTTCCAAGGCAAAAATAGCCACTCATCGGGAATTATTTGTTGTCACCTTTCGCTTTTCGTATGTTCGAGGACAACTTGGCTTAAATGTGATTGGTGGTCATATTGGTAAAAATTCCTCGTTGGGGAACCTATCTACCCGAAACAAAGGAGAAAACGAGCGGTAAGCTCATAGAGGATGCCTCTTTGTCATCGGAAGTGGTAATTTCCCTCTGTCAGCACATCGGTGCACCCTGCAATCCTCTCGTTGAGAAAGGCGATCGCGTGTTGGTCGGTCAAAAAATAGGGGACACCGAGGCTTTTTGTTCCGCTCCAGTTCATGCCAGCGTCTCCGGTGAGGTGATTGCCGTTGAACCTCGTCCTCATTTCACGGGTGGCTGTCTTTTGAGCGTGGTGATAGCAGCCGACGGCAAGCAGGAAAATGTTGAATTTGCTGGTGTGAGCGGGAAGCTTACTCCCCAAAAGGTGCGTTGTGCGGTCAGGGAAGCCGGTTTGGTTGGTTTGGGAGGAGCTGCCTTTCCCACACATGTGAAGTTGTGTCCACCGGAAGGAAAATCCATCGACAGCGTGATCATCAACGGCTGTGAATGCGAGCCCTTCATCACCTGCGATCATCGGAATATGCTTGAAAAGGCGGACCTTCTGCTGGATGGTTTGAGGATCATCATGGCCACCGTTGAGGCTGAGAAGGGTTACATTGGCATCGAGATGAACAAACTGGATGTGATAAGAAAGGTGGAGGAACTGGTGGCCGGCGAGGAGAACATCAAAGTCGTCCGCCTGGATACCAAATATCCTCATGGGGCCGAAAAGCAACTCATCAAGGCCGTCTTGGAGAGAGAAGTCCCCTCCGGAGGGTTACCCATGGATGTGGGGGCGTTGGTTCATAACGCGGGTACGACCATTGCCATCTCGGAGGCTGTCAGGGAGGGAAAACCTCTAACGGAGAGGGTTCTCACCGTAACCGGACCAGGAGTTAAAAATCCGAAGAATTTGCGGGTGAAGATAGGTACACCCATCGGACATCTGATCGAGGGGTGCGGTGGTTTTGAGGGGGAACCGGGCAAAGTCATCATGGGTGGGCCCATGACCGGTTTTGCTCAGTTCAGTCTGGATGTGCCCGTGGTTAAGGGAACCTCGGGTGTGGTCTTGTTTCCCAGAGATCAAGTGGAAATTACTCCCCATGGTCCGTGTTTTCGCTGTGGGCGGTGTATTCGGGCTTGCCCTGTTTTTCTGGTGCCCAATTTCATCGGGCTATATGTGGAGAGGGATATGATTGATAAGGCCGAGGTCTACAGTGTGATGGACTGTATAGAGTGTGGTCTTTGTGCTTATGTCTGTCCGGCTCGAAGACCCCTGGTTCAGTATATGAAGTATGCTAAAGGTAAGATAATGGCAAGGAGGAAGAAGACTTCTTGAGCGAGCCTTTGGAGCTGGTTGTCTCAGTGTCACCTCACATAAGGGCCAAGGAGATCGTTTCCGGAATAATCGGCTGGGTGATACTGACCCTGTTGCCGGTCACCCTGATGAGTGTATATGTCTTTGGCCTTTACGCCGTTAAGATCATCATCTTGAGCGTTGGCACGACCGTGCTCACCGAGGCGGCTATACAAAAGTTGAGAAAAATTCCCATCACCATCGGGGATGGAAGCGCCGCTCTTACGGGTTTACTCCTGGCCCTCATCCTCCCACCCAGGGTACCCTGGTGGATACCGGTAATTGGTGGCCTTGTAGCCATAACTCTGGGTAAGCAGGTCTTTGGAGGTTTGGGTTACAACGTCTTCAACCCAGCATTGGTCGGGAGGGCTGTTCTCATGGTTTCCTGGGCGGAGCCGATGGCCCAGAGCTGGCTTTCTCCCCTGGGAAGATTGGATGCTGTGAGCACGGCCACCCCCCTTGCTCTGATGAAACAGGCCAGAGCGGGGTTGGCCCAGTTTCACTCGGCGTATTATTACAAACCACTCCTTTTCACCAATCCGGGAGGTTGTCTGGGGGAGGTGTCGGCTCTCTTGCTTCTTGTGGGAGCGACCATTCTCCTTTATAAGAGGATCATCGAATGGAGAATTCCCGCCGGTTTCCTGAGCACGGTTTTCGTTCTTTCGCTTTTTACCAAGACCGATCCCTTCTTTCAGGTGCTGGCCGGCGGTTTGCTTCTGGGAGCCTTCTTTATGGCCACCGATTACGTGACTTCGCCCGTGACTCCCAGGGGCACTTTGATATTTGGAATCGGTTGTGGGTTCATCACCGTGTTGCTCAGGTGCTTTTCCAACGTCCCCGAAGGTGTAACATGTGCGATTCTCTTCATGAATGCTTTCACTCCGCTGATAGATCGTTATACCATGCCGCGCGTCTATGGAAAGGGAAAGAGACGTGAAAAAGCTCCTTTGTGATATGACGAGATTGGGCATAACACTAATGATCGTCTGCGCCGTGGCCGCGACCGGCCTGGCGGCTACCTATGCTGTGACCTGGCCGGTAATTCAAGAGCAGCAACGTCGAAAAGTGCTGGAAGAGAACAAGGAACTCCTGAAGCTCTTCCCCGGGTTTCAGGGTGATTTGACCGAGAAAAAGGAACTTTTGGAGGAGGCGAGAAAAGAGTTCGGTGATCTTGAAAGCATCTTCGAGCTCATGTCGGCTGGGAAGAGAGTGGGTGTGGCCATCAAGTTGGCCTCCAGGGGATATGGCGGGCCAATCAAGATAGCTGTGGGAATAGATACCGAAGGAAAGGTGGCTGGCGTTCTGGTTTTGGATGTGTCCGGTGAGACCGCTGGAGTTGGTTCCAAGGTGGCCGAGGCGGAAGGGGCGCCGTTTAGAGAGCAGTTCAAGGGCAAGACGGCCGCCGATGCACTAAGGGTGGGTAAGGATGTGGATGCAATCAGTGGGGCCACCATCTCCTCGCGTGGTGTGGCCAGCGGCGTGAAAAATGCTCTGGTGGTCTACGAAAGTTATCTTAAGGGTGGATAGAGATGATACAGATCTGGGAGGATTTTAAGAGCGGCTTGATCCTGGAGAATCCCCTTCTTCGGCTGATGATAGGGCTTTGCTCCGCTCTGGCCGTTTCCACCCGGGTTGAGAATGCCCTCTTCATGGGGTTTTCGGTCATCTTCGTTCTGACCTGTTCTAATGTGATCATCTCTCTCATCAGGCGGATTGTGCCCGAAAAGGCGAGGATACCCATCTTCATCGTCGTCATAGCCTCTTTTGTGACCATCGTCGATTTGACCCTGAAGGCTTACTTTCCTCCCGTCTATGAGCAGCTCGGCGTCTGGATTCCCTTGATCGTTGTCAATTGTATCATCCTTGGGAGGGCAGAGGCTTTTGCCTCCAAGCACCCCGTCCTTCGCTCGATGGCCGATGGTCTGGGTAAGGGTTTGGGATATACATCTGTTCTGTTCATCATGGGGACGATAAGGGAACTCTCCGGGACGGGAGAAATAGTGGCCTTTGGTGCGAAGCTCTTTTATTTAAAACCCTACTTTGAGCCACCCAAGATAATGGTGATGTTCCCGGGAGCTTTCTTCACCTTCGGGTTGCTTATGGGTCTGTTGAACTGGATTCAACGCAGGGAGGGTCGATAGGTGGGAAGATATTTTCTGCTTTTCCTGGCCGCCTTTTTGATCAACAACATTTTGCTCATCAGGTTCATCGCTTTGTGTCCCTTCTTCGGGGTTTCGAGTAAGGTGGAGACATCCATCGGGATGAGTATGGCGGTCATATTCGTGATGGCCATGGCCACGATGGTCTGCTGGCTGGTCTGGAATTTCTTACTCATCCCGTTGAAACTGGGAGAGTTTCTGTACATCCCCGCCTTCATCTTAATCATTGCTGCTCTGGTTCAATTTGTGGAGATTGTCATAAGGAAGGTTAGCCCAGCTCTTTTCAGGGCCATGGGTATCTATCTTCCCTTGATCACCACGAACTGTGCGGTGCTCGCTGCGGCCACCGAGAGTGTCAAGCCCGGTTTTTTTAAATTGAACATACAGTATGGGTACGCGATTCCAGAGGCTCTCGTCTACACGCTGGGTGTAGCCGTGGGTTTCACTTTGGCGATTGTGATGTTTGCGGCCATTCGTGAGAGGATGGAGGTAGCTCCAATTCCGGGACCCCTCAAAGGCTATCCGAGCGCCTTCATCATGGCCGGGTTGGCTTCCTTGGCTTTCATGGGTTTCGCTGGTTTATTCGGGCTCTGAGGAAAATGAGGTAATGGTTTTATGGATGTCTCCTTGATCATAAAGGCAACGTTGGTTCTGAGCGGGATGGGCCTTGTTCTGGGTGCGCTTCTCGCTGTGGCTTCAAACTTTTTTGCCGTGGAGATCGATCCGAGAGTCGAGAGGATATTGGAGGTTCTCCCCGGGCTGAACTGTGGTGCCTGTGGTTACGCGGGGTGTGAAGGGGCGGCTGAGGGAATCGCCAAGGAAGAAGCCCCCATTACGGCTTGCACTGCCGGTGGCCACGAGGTGACTGAGCAAGTTGCTGTAATCTTGGGGAAGGAGGTAGAGGCGAAAGGTGTTCCGCCAAAAGCCCAGGCCAGGTGTGGTGGGGGAAGAGGAAAGGTTGCTCTTCGTTATATCTACGACGGCGAAGTCAGTTGTCATATGGCTCAGCAGGTTGCCTGTGGCCCTCTGCTCTGTCCTTATGGTTGTCTGGGTTTTGGCGATTGTGTGGAAGTCTGTCCCCTCGGGGCGATAACCATCGGTGAGGATCATCTGCCGCGTATTGATTGGGAACGCTGTCGAGGCTGTGGTCTCTGTGTCGAAACTTGTCTCAGGAATATCATCGCTCTGGTCCCTGAGACCAGCCAGGTTGATGTCTTTTGCTCCTCTCCGGAGAAAGGAAAGGCGGTCAGGAGCGTTTGTGAGGTTGGCTGCATCGCCTGTAAGTCTTGCGAGAAGGTCTGCGAATTCGACGCCATAAAGGTGGAGAACAACCTGGCCGTCATCGATTACGATAAATGCACGGGTTGCGGAAAGTGCGTGGAGAAGTGTCCCACGAAGTGTCTCGTCGCATATCCCAAAAAAGACACTAAGTCTTGATTCCCCGCTTTTACCCCGTTAGAGAAATCCGATTTCTGATGGGGTAAATATAATCCCAACCCCTGGTTTTTAAGAAAGGGTAGGGTTTACCCTGTTTAGAGATAAATCTCTAACGGGGTTTACCTTGTTAACCCCACACGCCGGTGTTAAACTTAGGTCTGTTCGACGATCTGGCGGTGCCGTTGAAAAATTTTAGGTTGAGCGAATGCTTACTCGATACGACAAGGCATTGATCTGCTTCCTGCTTTCCTTGGCCCTTCTTTCCTTTGTGATCTGTGCTTTTGGGGTGAAATTTGAGGGATTGAAGAAGTTTGGTGGGCAGGAAGTAGTTGTCCTTGTCGAAGGTCGCGAGGTGGCCCGCCATCTCTTGGCGGTTGAAAGAGAAAGGATAGAGGTTGACGGTCCTTTAGGAGTTAGTTTAGTTGAGATCAGTCGA
>DNCG01000043.1 GCA_003491635.1 Actinomycetota bacterium | reverse complement strand
CACCTGAGCAGATGAAGATGTTTCTGACCAGACTGGGCTTTGGCTCAAAGGTCATAGTCACCGGCGACGTTACCCAGATCGATCTCCCTCGTGGAGAGCATTCTGGACTCATAGTTGTGGAGAAGATTTTGTCCGGCATAGAGGGTGTCAGTTTCATTCATCTCACGGCCGGAGATGTGGTACGCCACAAGATAGTCCAGCGAATTGTAGAGGCTTATAAAAGATTCGATGAGGGAAAAGAGCGCTAATCGGCGCCTAGACATTCGATGCCTGGTCGAAGAGTTGTGAAAATCAAAAAATGGGTAGGGGAGAAGCTCGGATGGAAGAGCCCCAATCTTCACCGTGCTCTGCTTGCTCTTTTAATTTTCGCCGTGATCACGTTCATCCTTACTGTGGATTTCTTCCCCCGTAGATTGGGTTTGGAGGTTGGCAAACCCAGCCCTCAAACAATCAATGCCCCGAGGACAATCGAGTTTGTGGATCAGGAAAGAACGGAGGAGTTGCGCAGAGAGGCCGCGCGCAACGTTGAGGAGGTTTACAAACGAGATGTGACGGCCATCACGCGAGTCGAAGAGAAGATACATGGGTTCTTTAATGCTGTTAGAAGCGTGAAGCAGACTTATGTTCCGGAGGCTTCTGAGGAGACCGAGGAAGCTGTTATCCAGGCGCAAACGAATTTATTGCGTGAGAAGATCGAGCGAAATTTCCCCGATAGTTTTCTCAGGTTTTGTTTGACGCTCTTCGATTCTGAGTTAGCTCAGTTGGAGAAGAGGACTGTCGAGATAGCTTCTCAGGTAATGGCGGGCAATATCACCGAACAAGCTCTCTCGGCCAAGCGAGAGGACCTTCGTCGCATAGCGGGACAGCTCAACTTGGACCGGGAGGAGATTGATGTTGTGGCCACGGTTGGATCTAGCTTTCTCGAGGCCAACTATTCGTACGACGCGGGGCAGACCGAGAAGTTGCGTGAAGAGGCAGCATCGAAGGTGAAAGATTATACGGTCAGAAAGGTTAAAGGGGAGACGATTGTTAGAGAGGGCGAGATCGTTACCGAGGAGCAGGCAAAAATCCTCAAGGCACTTGGACTACTAGAAGAGCGCATTGATCTTGGGAAAACCATAGGGATAATTTTCTTGGTTCTCCTGGCCCTGGTTGCTTTGGGGATATATCTTCATGAGTTCAGGCCGGATGTCTTCGCCAGTCCTCGCCTGATTCTGCTTTTGGGAATCATCCTGATCTCGGTAATCTTAATGGGCAAGGCCATAGCGTCGTCGCCCTTGCTCCCGAGTCATTTAATCCCGCTAGCAGCGGTGGCGATGCTCACCACCATCCTTTTTGGTCCCAAGCTGGGCGTGGTCATGGTTCTGGTGGTGGGCTTGCTCACCGGCCAGATCGTGAGAAATGACCTTCAATATCTTACCGTGGCCATCTTTAGTGGGTTGTTCGCCGTTTATCTCGTTCATCGTATACGTCATCGTTCCGATCTTGCCCGGGCAGGTATTTGGATTAGCCTGGTTCTTGCTCTCCTCTGCTTTGCCACCGGTTTGATGGTCGAGGTGCGTCTCCTGGAGGTGTTGAAGGATGCTGCGTGGGGTCTTGTTAGCGGTGTCTCTTCGGCTGTCATAACGGCGGGGGTGTTGCCCTTCTTTGAACTCGGTTTTGGTATAACCACCGATATGCGCCTAATCGAGCTCTCTAATCCGAATCACCCTCTTTTAAGAGAGCTGATGATGAAGGCCCCGGGTACATATAGCCATAGTGTGATGGTGGCAAACCTGGCAGAAGCCGCTGCCGAGGCTGTGGGGGCCAATCCGGTTCTCGTCCGAGTGGCCGCCTATTATCATGACATTGGCAAGATCAAGCGGCCGCTTTTCTTTGTGGAGAATCAAGCAGGTGGAGAAAATCCTCACGATCATACCAATCCGAATTTGAGTTATCTGATTGTCACCGCTCATGTCAAAGAAGGTGTTGACATGGCCAGGAAGTATAAGCTTCCCGAGGAGATTATAGACATTATTCAGGAACATCATGGCACCAGTTTGGTAACTTACTTCTACCATAGGGCCAAGGATATGGGGGGTAAAGACGAGATCAGCGAGGGCGGTTTTCGGTATACGGGGAGGAAGCCCAGGTCTAAAGGGGCCGTCTTGATTATGTTGGCCGACTCTGTAGAGGCGGCTGCCAGGACCGTTACCAATCCCTCTCCCAATCGATTGGAACAACTTGCCAGGAAGATAATCCATACAAAACTCGACGATGGCCAACTGGACGAAAGCAACCTCACCCTTTCCGACCTTGAAAAAGTTGCCAAAGCCTTTGCCCACGTTTTGGCGAGCATCCACCATGCCCGATTGGAATATCCTGAATCGGGAGTTGTGCAGTTGAAGAGGAGAGCTATAACTCGTGGAAATCCTGATAAGTGATCGCCAGAAGGATGTCCCCGTCGATTTAACCTTACTTAAGAGACTTGCTCGATTCGTTTTAACCCTGGAAGGAGTCGACCCCGCGGTGGAGCTAAGTGTGACCTTGGTGGACGAGGGGGAGATAAGGGAACTGAATTTGAGATTCAGAGGAGTGGATGAGCCCACGGACGTTCTTTCCTTCCCTTTGCTGGAAGAGATCGCCAAAGAGCCCCCGGCTTTGGCTGAATCCCCACCACTCCTTGGCGATGTGATAATCTCTCCTCAGGTGGCTCGAAAGCAAGTAAAAAAATATGGTCACTCGCTGGAGGAAGAAATTGCCCTCCTATTGGTTCACGGTATTCTACATCTTCTTGGCTATGACCACGAGATTTCTGCCGATGATAAGATCATGAGGACTAAGGAAAAATCGATTCTAAATAAATTCTTTTCAAGTAGACCCGGTGAGAAATGAAGGATTGCCCCAATCGCTCTCTGATTAGCAGCTTCAATCATGCTATCGAGGGGATAATTTATGTTCTTCGAACTCAGAGGAATATGAAAATCCACTTTTTTATCGCTGCAGCTGTTCTCATTGCTAGCCTCTTTTTCAGGATCAGCCGGCTGGAGTTCATGGTCCTCCTCTTTGCCATCGTCCTCGTGATGATAACGGAGCTAATCAACACGGCAATTGAATTTTCCATCGATGTGGTTACCACGACCTTTGACCCTTTAGCGAAAGTGGCAAAGGACATTGCCGCCGCTGCGGTCCTGCTTGCCAGTTTAAACGCGGTGATTCTGGGATATTTCATCTTTTTTAATCGATTTAATCCTTATGCGTTGACTATCTTGCAGAAAATCAGAAATGCTCCAGTTCATGTAACATGCATTGCTATTCTTTTGGTGGTATTATTAGTAATAGCCGTAAAAGCTTTGTTTGGTGAGAGAAATTTTCTGCGGGGTGGTTTACCCAGCGGTCACAGCGCTCTTGCGGGAGCTCTTTTCTGCGCCATAGCCTTTATCAGTGGAAATGCCCTGGTTGCTAGTCTTGGTCTTCTTCTGGCTTTGCTTGTCTTTCATAGCAGGGCTCAGGCGAGAATACACTCTTATCTGGAGATAGTTATCGGAGCTATCCTGGGTATCTTGATCACGATTCTAATCTTTCAACTAATTTAAACGTTCCCATTAAGAAGGAGGAATTTTTTTGGAAAGTGACGTTTTGTGGACGCTCATCGGGTTTTTGGTTTTACTCTTGATTTCGGCTTTGTCTTCCACGACGGAGACCGCTCTCACCTCGGTGAGCCGAGTAAAGGTCAAACGTTTGGTCGAGGAAAAGGTTCGTGGAGCGGCGATTCTGGAGAGGATATTGGAGCACCCCGGTAGATTCTTAGCCACTATTCTTTTCCTGAATAATCTGGTGAATATCGGAGCGGCATCTTTGGCTACCGTATTGGTTTCTCAATATTTTCACCACTACGTTGCGGCCATCTCTACAGGCATAGTTACCTTCTTGATTCTGGTTTATGGGGAGATCACACCGAAGGCCTTCGCTATCCAGAATGCGGAGAGAATTGCTTTGTTGGCAGCCAGGCCCACCAGCTTTTTATGTGCGATTCTTTATCCCATTGCTCACGTCTTTATTCTCATTTCCAATTTCTTCATCAGACTTTTTGGGGGAAAGACTATGCGGGAGGGGCCTTTTGTTACTGAGGAAGAGATAAAGACCATCGTTGCCGTTGGTGAAGAAGAGGGTGTGATAGAGAAAGAAGAGAAAGAGATGATTCACAGCATCTTCGAATTTGGAGACACCATTGCCAAAGAGGTGATGGTTCCTAGAATGGATATGGTCTGCGTGGAGAGCGATGCACCCATAAAGGAGGTTCTCAATCTGGTGGTTCGGGAGGCGCATTCAAGGATTCCTGTCTATGAGGGAACCATCGATAACATTGTGGGGATAGTTCATGCCAGGGATCTTCTAACCCATTTAGCCAAAGGTGCGGTGGATGTTCCCCTTAAAGAACTCGTTCGCCCCGCTTATTATGTTCCCGAGACCAAAAAGGTTAATGAGCTCCTGAGGGAACTTCAGAGAAAGAGACAGCACATGGCTGTTGTGGTTGATGAGTATGGTGGCACAGCTGGTCTGATAACCATAGAGGATCTTTTGGAAGAGATAGTTGGAGAGATCTTCGATGAGTATGATTTGGAGGAGACTCTGGTCGAACACATTGACGATAGGAATATAAGGGTTGATGCCAGGATAAGTCTGGATGAGATCAATGAGATTTTAGGGGTGAACCTTCCCGGTTATGACTACGAGACCGTTGGCGGGTTTGTCTACAATCTCTTCGGCAAGATTCCTGCTCCCGGGGAAAAGGTCATTTTCGAGGATCTCACCTTCAGCGTTGAGAAGGTTCAAAGAAGAAGAATTTCAAAGATTTTAATCACCAAGGCTCCTCGCGAGGAGGGTGCTAAGGAGAAGGTTGAGGGGTAAGTCGTGAAAGAGGAGGGTTTGATAGGGGCGGCAATCGAGGCTAGACTGAAAGCCTATGCTCCCCATTCCAAGTTTAAGGTTGGAGCAGCTCTACTAACCGAGGATGGGCGGATTTTCACAGGCTGCAATGTGGAGAATTCCTCCTATGGCCTTTCTATCTGTGCTGAGAGGGTGGCGGTGGTTAAGGCCGTCTCGGAGGGCTGTACCAGATTTACCGATCTGGTTTTGGTGGCCGATTGCGAGGGGATATGCACTCCTTGTGGGGCTTGTCGTCAGGTTCTCTTTGAATTCAATCAGAATATGAATATTACCATGTTGAATCTGCGGGGTGGAAAGCTTGAGGCGACCGTGAGGGAGTTGCTTCCCGAGGCGTTCGAACTCGACCACTAGGTGTTTGCTGGACGAGGACTCATACACGGATGTGAAAATCCCGAGGGCTAAAGGGTTTACCCTTTTGCTTCGAAGATTGGTTTTGGGGAAAGGGAGGGTTTTGAGGATGTTGATCTCTACTAAAGAGGATTTGGCCAGAATCATCGACCAAACACTCTTGAAGCCCGATGCCACGGAAGAGGATGTTCGAAGATTCTGTCGGGAGGCAGCGAGGCATAACTTTGCCTCCGTTTTTGTCAATCCTTTTTACACCGATCTAGCCTTCCGCTTGCTCGAGGACTCCTCCGTCAGAGTGGGCACGACGGTGGGTTTTCCGCTGGGGGCCAGTACCTCGGCGGTTAAATGCTTTGAGGCCAGAGATGCCATTGAGCGGGGGGCTCGGGAGATCGATATGGTGCTGAATATCGGCGCTTTGAAAAGTGGCAACGTTGATGCAGTTCAGCGAGATATTTACGGAGTCATGGGCGCCATCCGAGAGAAGGAGATCGAAGGGGAAGTTGGCCCAATCACGGTCAAGGTGATAATTGAAGCCTGTTATTTAACGGATGAGGAGAAACGGATCGCTTGCCGGGTGATCGAAGAAGCGGGTGCGGACTTTGTGAAAACCTCCACTGGACTTGGTCCGGGAGGAGCAACCGTCCACGATGTCCGACTTTTGCGGAAATATTTGAGGTCCAAGGTTGGCGTGAAAGCCTCGGGTGGTATTCGTACACTGGAACAGTGTCTGGAGATGTTGAAGGCCGGGGCCAATCGGATTGGGACCAGCTCCGGGGTAGAGATAATGAAGGAGTTTGAAGACCTGCCCGCCAGTGCCAGGCGTTGGACTTCGGCGAGGACATTCGGCTGAGCTTGGGACCTCGGCTGAGCTCGGGACCTCGGCTGAGCTCGGGACCTCGGTTGAGCTCGGTCGAAGCCTCGAAGCCCTCAGTCGAGTCGCAGGCGGGGAAACAGAGGAGTGAAAATGCCCCTTTATAAAACGAAGGGAATAGTTTTGAGAACCATAAAGCTTGGGGAGGCCGACAAGATCATCACCGTTTTGTCCAATAGCCGGGGTAAGGTGAAAGCGGTGGCCAAGGGAGTTCGTCGGACTACCAGCAAGTTTGGGGGAAGATTGGAACCCTTCACCTACCTTGATTTGTTGCTCTATGAGGGGCGGGAACTGGATATCATTACTCAGGTCGAGATTATCTCCTCGTTTCGCGAAATCAGAGAGGATTTTGACAAGGTGGGCTATGGTTCCGCGATGTTGGAGTTGGTGGATAGGGTGGCACTGGAGGGAGAGAGGGAAAGCAAACTCTTTAAACTTCTCCTGGCCGCGTTGAAGGCTTTATCTGGAGCGAGAGACAACCTCCAATCTCTCTTGGTGGCTTTCGACATAAAACTCATGGCCTTTTCCGGATATTTACCCAACCTTTTCAACTGTGTGATCTGTGGGGCTACTCCTGGAACCAAGAAGATCACCTTCAGCTGTGAGTGGGGAGGGATTTTGTGTGAAAGGTGCGCTGTTGCCGATTTAAATTCCCTCTTGATCTCCTTCAGCGTGGCCAATTTGCTTGATCGGTTATTGAAGACGAAGATGGAGGATTCTCCTGGGGTTGAGATGACGAAGGTGGAGCGGAAGCAACTTTTCGATACCGTTCAGGCCTATGTGGACTATCATGTGCAGGCCAGATTGAGGGGTCGCGAATACCTATCAAAGTCGGCGAGAGGAAAAAGCGAGGGAGAGAACCGGAAACCGCGCTAGAGAATGGGGAAGTGAGTACCCTTTGCTTGACTGATCTTCCTCACTGTTCTTTGCCGAGCTTGACTGGGTTTTTGGCCTTTGTTAGTATTACCTCAAAATCCATATCTTTGGCGATGAGGAAGAGGAGTAGTCAAGCTGGCAAGCTAAGCGAGCCGGGGAGGGTGAGAGCTTGGCCTTGTTCTTGGCGAAGGGCGCTTCCGAGCCGTGAGAGGAAACCCCGCTTTCGGCAGGGGAGTAAAGCTCACTTTAGTCGAGTGCCCCGCCTGTCTGCCGACAGGCAGGCCAATGGCGGGGAATCAGGGTGGAACCACGGGAAACCTCTCGTCCCTGGCCTATGCGCTGTGGGTGAGAGGATTTTTATTTAGCATATGGCAAGAAAGTGAAGAGTGGGTAGTGGGGAGTCTGGAGTGAAAACCGAATAAAGATTGCAAAAAGGTTTTTACTACCCACTCCCGATCAATAGACTACCAGACTTACAAAAGGAGTAAGGTGAACTTTCAAGAACTCATATTGGCCTTAGAGAAATATTGGGCTGATTATGGTTGCGTCATCGGCCAGCCCTATGACATTGAGGTAGGAGCGGGCACATTTAACCCCCATACCTTTTTGAGATGTTTGGGACTGGAACCGTGGAAGGTAGCCTACGTGGAACCCTCTCGCCGGCCCACCGATGGTAGGTATGGGAAGAATCCCAACCGTCTTCAACACTACTACCAGTATCAGGTGATCTTGAAGCCCTCCCCCGATGATGTGCAAGAGGTGTATCTCAACAGCTTAAGGAGGTTGGGGATCGATCTCGATGAACACGATGTTAGATTCGTCGAGGATGATTGGGAATCGCCCACTCTAGGAGCCTGGGGTCTGGGGTGGGAGGTTTGGCTTGATGGGTTGGAGGTCACCCAATTTACCTATTTTCAGCAGGTGGGTGGCATTGATTTGAAGCCGATCTCCGTTGAGCTCACCTATGGGTTGGAGAGAATTGCCATGTTTATCCAGGAGAAGGATAATGTCTTTGATCTTGAGTGGATAGGCGGGGTGTCCTATGGGGATATTCATCATCAAGGTGAGGTGGAGTGGTCGGTTTACAACTTTGAGCTGGCCGATGTTAGGATGCTCTTTGAGCTCTTCAACGATTACGAGAGAGAGTCAAAGTCTGTTTTGAGGAAAGGTTTGATTTTTCCCGCTTATGATCATGCTCTCAAATGTTCTCACATCTTCAATCTACTTGATGCTCGCGGGGCGTTGAGCGTCGCAGAGAGGACTCGTTACATCGCCCGGGTGCGGGCTCTGGCTCGGTCAATTGCCGAGGCCTATCTGGCTCAACGGAAGGAACTAGGTTTTCCGCTTCTGAGAGGGGGAAGTGAAGGGGCTGAAAAGTGAGAAGATTAGGGACCGAATCGGTCGAATCTCCTTCTCACCGAAACCGCCCCACAGTTAATGGCCAAAGACTTTTTGCTTGAGATCGGAACTGAAGAGATGCCCACCTCTGCCGTCTATGTGGGCATAGAGCAGCTGAAAGAAAATGCTCAGAGGGTTTTCGAGGATGCGCGTTTAAGCTACCACAAGCTGGATACCATGGGCACTCCCCGTCGCTTGGCCCTCATCGTATCCAATCTGGCTCAGAGACAGAAGGAAGTCTTGCACGAACTGCGTGGACCAGCGAGAAGAGCCGCCTATACGGATCAAGGAGAGCCAACCGCCGCCGTGATCGGTTTTGCCAAGGCACAAGGGGTTAGGATCGGTGACTTGGTGGTTAAGAAGGTTCCCCAAGGGGAGTACGTTTTTGCCGTCAAGAAAGAGGTGGGCGAGCCGACCGCAAAATTACTACCCGAACTTTTGCCGAGATTGATTTTATCTCTCTCTTTCCCCAGGTCCATGCGCTGGGAGGGCGAAATTAAATTTCCGAGACCGATAAGGTGGTTGATGGCTCTTTACGGGAGAGAGACGGTGGGTTTTCGCTTGGGGAGTCTCGAATCCGGCAATCTTACCTGGGGACACAGGTTCCTGGCCAGCAACCCCATCAAGGTGAACGGGGCAAGAGATTATTTTAAGGCGATGGAAACGGGCAAGGTCATGGTGGATCACAGGGAACGGGAGAAGGTCATTCGAAAGCTGGTCGGGGAAGCAGCGAAGAAGGTGAGCGGAAAGGCAGTCATAGATGCTCAAACCCTTGCTGAGGCAGTTAATCTGGTCGAGTTTCCTCACGTTGTCTGTGGTGTCTTTTCGAAGGAGTTCATCAATCTACCCAAAGATGTATTGGTCACGGTGATGGAGTCTCACCAGCGATATTTTCCCGTCGAGGACACGGCGGGCAATCTCACCCCCCATTTTATCGTCATCCATAACGGCGATGAAAAACACAATACTGTTATCACAAGAGGTCATGAAAGGGTCCTCAAGGCGCGTCTCGCCGATGCCAAATTCTTTTTCGAGGAGGATCTAAAGGAGCCTCTTATCAGAAAGGTGGAGAAGCTCAAGGGGGTCGTTTTTCAAGAAAGGCTTGGCACCATGTACGATAAGGTCGTTCGGATCAGAGGTCTGGCCGGGGAGATTGCCAGGGAGTTGGAGCTTGATGCGAAAACGATCGCGGATGTGAAAAGGGCGGCCTCTCTTTCCAAAGCCGATCTGGTGACAGAGATGGTGGTCGAATTCCCCACCTTACAGGGGGTCATGGGAAAGGAGTACGCGCGTCTCTCGGGTGAGCCGGAAGCCGTAGCTTTGGGCATATACGAGCATTACCTCCCCCGCTCGGCGACTGATTCGCCTCCCCGGACGGTCATTGGTCGGATATTAAGCATCGCTGATAAGATGGACAACATCGTGGGTTGTTTCTCTCTGGGATTCATTCCCTCCGGATCCCAAGATCCCTATGCTCTCCGCCGTCAGATCCAGGGCATAATCGGCATCATTTTGGAGAATAAGCTCCCTCTGTCTGTGCGAAAACTGACCGATCTATCTGTGGGGATGTACAGGAGGGCTGGTTTGGAACCTCGTCCTCCAAAGGAGGTCAAGAAGGAGCTGAACGATTTCTTTAAGACCAGGTTGAGAGCTCAATTTTTGAACGAAGGTTTTGCTTACGATATCATCGATGCCGTTTTAGTGAGTGAAGTTGACGATATCGTGGATTTGAGGGCCCGGATCGTCTCTCTTTCAGAGAAGAGGGAAAGTAGGGAGATGGACGATCTTCTCACGACTTTCACTCGCTGCAAAAATCTCTCACAGCCGAGTCTGGGCAGGAAGGTTCAGGGGAGTCTTCTGCGAGAGGAGTGGGAGAAGAGGCTATATGCAGCGGTGGTCGAGGCGGAGAGAGACATCGCTGAGTATTTAGAGAAGGCTCACCCCGCCATCGGCGGGGTGGGAGAAGCTGATTATGGGAGGGTAATTAAAGTTCTGGCTGACCTCAGGCCCACCGTAGACAAGTTCTTTGACGAGGTTTTGGTGATGGCCGAGGATAGGGATGTCCGTCGGAACAGGTTGAGCCTCCTCAACCGCTGCGTAGAGTTGTTCTTAAAGGTGGCCGATTTTTCAAAGCTGGTTGTCTTGGAGGGCAACAAGGGTAACTAGTGCCGTTACAACTTTAAGATAGAACATTTTGTCAAGTAACCTCGTGTCTCTTTGGTAGGAAGAAACAAAACCTGTCCTGAGTTGTAACGGTAGTGGCCAGCTTGGCGGGAGCCCAATTTATGAGTAAAATTAGGGGAGTGCCATCAAGGGTGTCCGGACCGACGATCTATGTCCTTTCGGACTCGCTGGGCGAGACTGCTGAGGCGGTCTCCAAAGCAGCGGCGAGCCAGTTCGAGGAGGAGTTCAAAATAGTTAAGGTTCCCAAGATTTCCGACGAGGAAGACATCAAGAGAGTCGTGGAGAAGGCCCGAGGTAAAGATTGTGTTCTTTTTTATACTCTTGTGAGACCGAACCTTCGTAAATTTTTGAAGGAACAGGCCGATGAGGCCTCCATACCCCGACTTGATATTTTGAGCCCCGCCATCGAAGCCCTGATAACCATCTCCAAGACTTCACCTCGTTTGGAAGTTGGAGCCGGGCGTCGGGTGAACAGGGATTATTTTCACAGGATAGAGGCGTTGAACTTTGCCGTCAAGCATGATGACGGCAGGAATGTAAGGGATTTGAAGAAAGCGGACATAGTCTTAATAGGGGTCTCCAGAACATCGAAAACTCCGCTGGCGATGTATCTGGCCTATCGGGGACTAAAAGTGGCCAACATCCCGATAGTCCCGGGGATCGAACCCCCGAGGGAACTTTTTGAGATTTCTCCCGAAAAGATAGTTGGTCTCACCATTGATGCCGATTTCTTGATCAGTGTTCGTGAACGGAGGTTGGGATCCCTGGGTTCCCCCAGGAATGGATATGTGGAGAAGAGAGATATCTTAAGAGAAATCGACTACGCCGAGTCTATTATGAGAAGGATGGGGTGCACGGTGATTAATGTAACCCACAGGGCCGTGGAGGAAACGGCCAGCGAGATTTTAAGGCACTACTCTTGATCTTTGGGAGGTCGATTATGCCTGAGAAGAAGTATATTTATGCTTTTGAAGAAGGGAATGCGCGGATGAAATTCCTTTTAGGGGGAAAGGGCTCAAATTTGTGTGAGATGACCAGACTTGGTTTTCCCGTCCCACCGGGCTTTGTTATCTCCACAGATGCCTGTAGAGAGTACACGAGGAGCCATTCTCTTTCTGATAGTTTAGATGGTCAGGTCGAGGAGTATCTGAATGCTCTCGAGAAAAAGCTCGGAAAGAGGTTGGGAGACCCTGACGATCCCTTGCTCGTTTCGGTTCGCTCAGGGGCCGCTTTTTCCATGCCCGGCATGATGGATACCGTTCTTAACCTTGGGCTTAATGATCAATCCGTTCAGGGATTGATCAAGCAGACGGGGGATGAAAGGTTCGCTTACGATGCCTATAGGCGTTTCATCGCGATGTACAGCGACATCGTCCTTGAGGTTGACAGGGGTAAGTTTGAAGGCGCTTTAAGGCGGCTTAAGGAGGAGAAGGGAGTAAAGCAGGATACTGAGCTCACCGCCGCAGATCTTAAGGAGCTTGTCAAGACGTTTAAAGCTATTGTGAAAAAAGAGACGGGAAAAGATTTTCCCGAGAACCCCCAGGATCAATTGAGGGAGGCTATCACGGCGGTCTTCGAGTCATGGAACAATCCGCGTGCCGTGGTCTATCGCAAAGAGTACAAAATTCCAGACGATTTGGGAACGGCGGTCAATATTCAGACCATGGTTTTTGGTAATAAGGGGTTCGATTCGGCCACCGGGGTTGCCTTTACGCGTGATCCTTCCACCGGCGAGAAAAGGATTTTTGGTGAATATCTTACCAATGCTCAAGGTGAAGATGTGGTCGCCGGTGTGAGAACACCCCAGCCATTAAATCGGCTTAAAGAGGAGATGCCCCAGGTTTATGAGCAGCTCATGAAAGTCCTCGATAAACTGGAAAGGCACTACAAGGAAATGCAAGATGTCGAGTTCACCATAGAGCGGAATAAGCTCTACATGCTCCAGACCCGGACAGGCAAGAGGACGGCTGCTGCTGCCTTGAAAATCGCCGTTGATCTGGTCAAAGAGGGTTTGATTACCAAGAAGGAGGCTTTGACTCGCATCGATCCCGGGCAACTGGATCAGCTTCTTCATCCCAGAATTGATCCCGAGGCCGAGGTCAAAGTATTGGCAAGGGGTCTTCCAGCCTCTCCAGGAGCGGCTACAGGAGAGGTGGTCTTCGATGCTGACATCGCTGAGGAAAGGGGCATGGCGGGGAAAAAGGTTATCCTGGTGCGCTGGGAGACTACCCCCGATGATATACACGGGATGATTGCCGCTCAAGGGGTTCTCACCGCTCACGGTGGAATGACCAGTCACGCGGCAGTGGTAGCTCGGGGGATGGGCAAACCCTGTGTCTGCGGTTGTGAAGCGGTGAGGATAGATCTCGACAATAAACTCCTTCGAGTGAATGAGACTCTGGTTCGCGAGGGCGACATCATCACCGTCGATGGTGGCGCCGGTCGAGTCATTCTCGGAGAGGCTCCCCTCATTCCTCCCACTGTGAGCCCGGATTTCCAACAGATTTTGGAGTGGGCCGATAAGCATCGACGGCTCGGTGTTTGGGCTAATGCCGACAATCCCGAGGATGCCAAGAAGGCCAGAGAGTTCGGGGCCGAGGGAGTCGGGCTCTGCCGTACCGAGCACATGTTCTTTGGGGAAGAGAGACTGCCCCTCGTTCAGAGTATGATCCTTGTCGACAGTAAGGCGGAGCGCGAAAGAATATTGGAGAAACTCCTTCCCATGCAGAGAGGGGATTTTGAGGGCATCTTCAAGATCATGACCGGTCTACCGGTAATCATAAGGCTTTTGGACCCACCCTTACATGAATTCCTGCCCAATCTGGCTGATTTGAGGGTGGAAGTGACCGAAATGAGGCTGAAGGGTGCTCCTCAGGAGGAGATAGCCGAGAAAGAGAGACTGTTGCATAAGGTTCGAGCAGAGGTGGAAGCCAATCCCATGTTGGGTTTGCGGGGTTGTCGAGTGGGCATTGTCTACCCTGAAATCTATGAGATGCAGGTCAGAGCGATTATGGACGCTGCCTGTAACGTTAAGGCCGAGGGTTTTGATCCCAAGGTGGAGATAATGATTCCCCTGGTTGCCCACGCAAACGAATTGAGTTTGACGAGCGAGAGGGCCAAAGCGGTGGCCGAGGAGGTGCTCCAAGCGTGGGGTATGGATTTTTCTTATCGGGTTGGGACGATGATCGAGCTACCGAGAGCATGTTTAACCGCCGATGAGTTAGCTAAATATGCTGATTTCTTCTCCTTTGGCACCAACGACTTAACTCAGACCACCTACGGTTTTAGTCGCGACGATGCCGAAGCCAAATTTCTTGCCAAGTATCTGGAAAGTAAAATATTGGTTAATAACCCCTTTGAGGTTTTGGATGAGAGTGGTGTCGGGAAGCTGGTCGATATGGCTTGCCAGTTGGCGCGAAAGACCAAGCCTGACATAAAACTGGGCATCTGTGGCGAGCACGGCGGAGAACCAAGATCCATTGCTTTCTGTGATAGGGTGGGTCTCACCTATGTGAGTTGCTCGCCTTATAGAGTACCTTTGGCGAGGCTCGCGGCTGCTCAGGCAAGGATCGGCGTAGGGGAAGATCTCACCAAATAATCCAATGTTAATTCGTTCACAGTTCACAGTTCTTCTGGTTTGCTGGTTTGTAAGTTGGCCTTTTGCTAAATACAACATATTTTGAAGGCAAATTCTAAATACCAATTTCTAAACCCTAAACAAATTCAAATGACCGAAGTTTAAAAATTCAAAACAAAAGGTAAAATAAGTTTTGGGTCATTGGGATTTAGATATTGTTTAGGATTTCGTGCTTAGAATTTAGGATTTATTAATAGTATACGGTGAGCGAACAACGTGAACGGTTAACGGATTTTTAAAGGGGTTCCATGCTCATAGTTGGCATTAATGGCAGTCCAAACAAAGAGGGTAATGTTGCTTGCCTCTTGAGAGTGGCTCTCGAGGCGGCGGGAAGTAGGGGAGCTGCCACCCAGGTCATTCACATTATGGATGCCCTGGCCGGCCAAGAGAAGCCTTATTGCGACGCCTGTTCCAGCCCCTGCGACAAGAGTTGCTTCGAGGGCACCTCATTGAGCGATGCCTTCGATTTACTGAGGAAGGCCGATGGTTTGATTTTGGCAAGCCCCGTTTATTTTGGGACGGTCTCTGCTCAACTCAAAGCCTTTTGGGATAAGACCCGATTTATGCGGACGGAAAACGCTCTAGTTGGAAAACCCGGGGGAGCCATCGCTGTGGGGGCCTCCAGGTTTGGGGGACAGGAGACCACACTAAGAACTCTTCA
>DNCG01000082.1 GCA_003491635.1 Actinomycetota bacterium | reverse complement strand
GGCGGCTTACTCAAAGCCGAAGATGCCTCCATTCTGAACAATATCATCATCTATCTCACGCTCCCCGCGATGATTTTCGAGAAGGTTCTAGTCTCCACCATCTCCCTCAATCTTTGGAGGGTTCCGGTCACGGCCTTGGTGGTGATGTCCGTTTGCTTGGTCGTTGCCTTTTTGGTGGGGAAGGGCATAGCCTTAAAAGCAAAGACTCTGGGGGCTTTCTTGCTCGCCGCTGCCATAGGTAATACTGGTTATCTGGGTTATCCCATTTCTCTGGAGATATACGGGAGCCAGCATTTCATCAAGGCTCTCTTCTATGATATTTTCGGCACAGTTATCTTCATCTTCACCGTGGGTCTTTACATAGCCGAGGTTTATGGTGAGGAGGGTGCGAAAATAAATAGATTGAAGGAGATATTGACCTTCCCACCCCTCATAGCTCTGGTTGCGGGGATCTTGTTGCGGGGCTTTCCACTCCCTCCTTTTTTGGTGAGGGCCATAGAACATCTTGGAGCGGCGACCATTCCCCTCATCATGCTTTCCATAGGTTTATCCCTTCGCCTTGGGGAGGTGGGTCGGTATAAATTGCCTCTCACGCTCGCTTGTTTGCTGAAGCTAATCTTGTCACCGCTGGTTGCTTACTTCGTCGGAGGAGCGATCCTCGCTGCGGATGTCTTTTCTCTGGGTGTTTGTGTCCTCGAGGCTTCAATGCCAACCGTCATACTTTCATTGATATTTGGTTTAAGGTACAAGTTGGACACCGCCTTTTTATCCGCGACCATATTGATTACCACATTAATCAGTATGGTTACCATCCCCACCGGACAATATTTACTGAGGATGGCGATGAGGGGATGAGCAGTGCCGGGCCAGCTAACAGCCACCAGAGGCCAGGAACCAGGAAGGATAAAAAGTCGGGCTCGTCCTGAAGGCTCGCCCTGAAGGGAGTGGGGAGTAAGGAGTCGGGAGTTAGGAGTTGGGAGTGGAGAGTGAGGAGTGGGGAGTCAAGGATGAGCGAGGAATGAAGGGATTAATTTCCGAATTTCCTGACTTCCTGAATTCCTAGTTTCCTGATTTTCATCCGACATCCGTCACCCGACAGCGGTCAACTGTGAACTGTCAACTGTGAACCGTCAACTGTCAACAAATTGCGAATAACTGATTCCGAATAACGAATGGCCACATCCGACATTGAACGAGATTAGAAATGGGGGAGAAGTGTTGGGGGAGATCTTTAAAGGTCTTGTTGATTTAGTCTTTCCTCCAACCTGTCACGTCTGCGATTCCTTTTCGGAGCAGCCACTTTGCGCGGATTGCTTTTCCTCCTTTCCCTTGATCGATCCGCCTCTCTGTCGGAAGTGCGGGAAATCCTGTCATCTGGTAGTTGACGAGTGCCGCGAGTGCCGAGGCAGAAGGTATTATTTCTCCATCGCGAGGTCGGCTGGCCTCTACGAAGGGAACTTAAAGGAAGCCATCCATAGCCTTAAATACCGTAATGGCCGGAGATTGGCTCCCATATTCGCTCGTTTGATGGTGGAGGGGATGGAGGAGGGTTTGGACATCGATTTGGTTACGTTTGTACCGTTGAGTTCGAGTAAGGAGAGAAGAAGGGGTTACAATCAGGCTCGGTTGCTGGCCCTTGAGATCTCCGATTTAATCGATAAGCCTTGCATCCCAGCTTTAATTCAGATCAAAGAGACGATGGACCAGAGCAAGCTCTCTCCTCGGGAGCGAAGAGAAAATGTCAGAAAAGCATTTTTGGGTGTCGCCGGAGTTGATATTCGGGGACGTTCCCTGCTTCTAATCGATGATGTCTTTACTACTGGAGCAACGGTCAACGAGTGTAGCAAAGCGCTTCTTGCCAGTGGTGCTGAGGATGTTCATGTTCTCACGCTTGCCAGATCTCTTTAACTTGAGGATCGAACTGCCTGTCTACCGACAGGTAGACTTGTTTATCGATTGCAAAGGGAATAGAATTGAATCGGAGACCGATCTCAAGTTTATCGGGGTTTTCGTCTAGGTCTGTGGTTGCCCCCGCCGATGGCGGGGTAGTCCATGCCAGCCGCAGGCGAAAGGACCCACGTAATCCCGCCGATGGCGGGGGAGCATGGTGCGGCTTAGGTGTAAGTCCCCGCCTCTGGCTCTGCTGCTGTCGCTGGCGGGGCTGGCGGGGCAAGTGTGGGGGCAAAGACCAGGTCAGCTAGATGAAAGCCCCGATTCTATAAAGCAGCGACAATAGGAAGGCATTGAACTCTTGCCGAAGAGAAGGGTTTGGGAAGACTATCCCTTTTATATACCCCTTTTGCGGGAGATCCTCAATCTTTCCATCATCGGTGTGGGTGTTCTTATCCTAGTGCGACTGGGAAGCGGTTTCGTGCTTTTCTACTTACTTTATGTGTTGTTCGTTATCTTTCTTCTCACCAAATTGCGGTGTACCAGATGTTACCATCACGGTCGGCTCTGTAGCACTGGATTTGGCAAGTTGGCGGGTCTTCTCTATCCAAAGGATACTAAGCACTGTTTCGTCGAAGGACTGGTCTATAATCTTTTTCTCTTTCTTATCCCCCTCATTCCATTGGTGGCCATCATCTTCTTGCTCGTCGAAGATTTCACCTGTCTTGAGCTGGGTTATTTGTTGGTCCTTCTCTTTTTAATGGCGGCAACAGTCGTGGAGCATCTAATGCTGGGTTGTCAACACTGTCATGAACTCGAGGGCTGTCTAACGAGATGGTTTTTTCTAAGGCGGAGGGATTGTGCTTGACACCGTTTCTCTGTTATGCTAATTTTACGTTGTTTTGGCAAAAGAGTCTTTTTGTTAGGAGGTTAGGCAGTTGAAAGGGAAAGTTAAGTGGTTCAGCGCGGAGAAAGGTTACGGCTTCATTCAGCGCGAGGATGGCGAGGACGTGTTCGTGCATTTCTCTGCGATCCAAGAGGAAGGCTATCGCGCTCTCGAGGAGGGACAGGAAGTCGAATTTGAGATAGTGGAGGGGGATCGGGGACCTCAGGCGGCAAAAGTCCGCAGAATTCTTTAATCTATTAATGTGCTCAACAACACAACCCCATGCATGGACTCGCAATTCGTGAGATATGCATGGGGTTTAATGTTTTGGACAGGTTGAGGGAGATGATTAAATGCAGGTAATTATCAAAGGGAAAAACATTGAGGTCACAGATGCTCTGCGTATGCATGCGGAGGATAAAATCAAGAAGGTAACCAGACATTTTGATCAGATAATGAAGATCGAGATCGAGTTGAGCGTGGCCAAGAATCGGAGAGTTTCCAAAAATCAGACAGTTGAGGTCACTCTTTTCGCTAAGGGACCAGCGATAAGGGCGAAGGAATCCTCGACCGACATGTATGCCTCCATCGATATGGTAATCAACAAACTCGAAAGACAGATAAAGAAATATAAGGGCAAGGTTTATGCGAGCGCAAACAAAAATACCGAGAAACTCGCGGAGTTGTTTTTGAAAAAGACCAAAGGGGAAAAACGGCAGGCAGAATCCAGAATAGTCAAGACAAAACAGTTTCTCATAAAACCAATGACCCCGGAAGAGGCCATCTTGCAGATGGAACTCTTGAGCCATGATTTTTTCGTCTTCACGAATTCGGAGACCGAGGATATAAACGTGGTTTATCGGCGAAAGGATAAAAACTACGGGCTTATCGAGCCAACGCCCGAACCCTCTTAGGGGAAGCATCGTAAAAAATTTTTTTAAAAAGAGGAAATATTGCTGATACAATAGAATAAATTAGATACTGAAGATAAAGGGACCCACGCATGGAAGATAGTTTAAGAGGTTACGATATAGAGGAAGTTGAAAATACGCTCTGTCAGATAGGTGAGGTAAAAGCAGCGCGAATCGTTACAGGGGAAAATAATGCCATTGAGGAGATTCATGTGCTGGCGGCTCCCACCAAGGGTCCCAAGCAGCTGGTTCGCGACATCGAATCGGTCTTGATGGCTCAATATGGGCTTTCCATCAATCATCGAAAGATCAGTATCGCACAGGTGGGTGCAGAGGAGGAGGTAGCCAAACCTAAGGCGAGACCAAAGATTGCAAGCGTTAGCGTTGAGGTCACTGGAGTTCGGGCAAGGGTCAAAGTATTACTCGAAGTAGATGGCGAAGAATATGAGGGCGAAGCGGAGGGGCTAGCCTCGCAGACGGGGCGTTTAAGGCTTGTAGCATACGCTACTCTCGATGCGGTTGAAAAGTTTGCAAAGACGCCTTATGGTTTTGCTTTAGAAGATGTGAGCGTTGTCTCCCTTGGGCGGGAGAGAGTTGCCGTGGCCTGTGTTACCATGGTGACACCGCTGGGGGAGCAAGGCCTTTGTGGTTCCGCCATAGTTAGACAGAATGAGAAGGATTCGACAGTGCGGGCAACCCTTGATGCCATAAACAGGCGTTTTGGCTTCTTGACAACCGCATAGCGAGGGGTGATCCCCTAAAGTTTTTCGTGAATAGACCGATGTCATAGGTAAGCACATTGGAAGGTTAACCTGTCTGCCTGCCGGTAGGCAGGGCGGGAGGGTTTTCTTAACCTCCG
>DNCG01000081.1 GCA_003491635.1 Actinomycetota bacterium | reverse complement strand
TCTGGTGAGCGATCCCTCCCTCGTTCTGGCCGACGAACCCACGGGGAACCTCGATTCAAAATCGGGTGCGGAGGTAATGTCCATCCTTGAGGAGTTGCACCATCAGGGGAGGACGATAATCCTCGTCACCCACGAGCTCTACGTGGCTGAACACGCCCGGCGGATAATTCGCATCTTTGATGGGGAGATAGTCTCCGACGAGAGAGTCGAAAACTGCTGTTCCTCGAAGGGGCGCTGATGGATATCCTGGAAAGCTTCCGGCTGGCCCTGGGAGGCCTGGCCGCCAACAAAATGCGCTCGGCTTTGACCATGCTCGGTGTCATCATCGGCGTGTCCGCCGTCATTCTTCTGGTCTCGGTTGCTCAGGGCGCGAAGGCTTACGTTACCGGCGAGATACAGAAGCTCGGCTCCAATCTGGTGATGGTCATTCCAGGGGAGGTGGAATTTGAACATGGGGGCACACAGAGGGCTCCAACCGTCCAAAATAAGTTGACGTTAGAGATATTGAGGGCGGTTGAGGAGGAGTCCTCTTTGGCCAAGAACGTGACCGCTATCGTTCAAACCACTAAGGTTGTGAAGTTCGGCAATCGAACTAGAACAACCTTGGTCAATGGTGTGACTGCTAGCTATCCGGACGTCTTGAATGCACCGGTTGAGGGAGGGCAATTCTTTTCGGAATCCCAGGTGAGCGGATCAAAGGGGGTCTGCACCCTGGGGAAGACTGTGGTCGACGATCTATTTGGCGATACCGATCCCATCGGAGAACGCATAACCATCGCCGGGCGGAAGTTTACCGTTCTTGGGGTGATGGAGGAGAAGGGACAATTGATGAGAATTGATCAGGATGACTTAGTGTATATTCCGATCACCACCGCCCAGATTTTGTCCGATGTAGACACAATCGATTCCATTATGGTCGAAGCCAGGGATGCGGAAAGCATCGATGAGACCGTCTCTGAGGTAGAGAAAATTATAGGGAAGAGACTTGATGGGGAAGATTTTTCCGTGGTTAGCCAGGGAGAGATGCTTGAGGTGCTTGAGGAGGTTATGGGAACGCTCACCCTGATGCTCGGGGGCATCGCCAGCATCTCTCTTTTGGTTGGCGGGATTGGCATAATGAACATCATGCTGGTTTCGGTGATCGAGAGAACTAGGGAGATCGGCATCAGGAAAGCGGTCGGGGCTAAGACCTATGACATCTCCACTCAGTTCATCATCGAGGCAACGACCTTGAGTCTCATCGGAGGGACGGTGGGCATAATCCTCGGAATACTTGGTTCCCTGGTAGCGAGGAACTTCTTGCCCAGTCAGATAACGGCTTGGTCGGTCATCCTTGCCTTTTTCTTCGCGGCGGCCGTGGGTATTTTCTTCGGGGTCTACCCAGCCTACAAGGCATCGCGCCTCGATCCCATAGAGGCTCTGAGGTACGAATAGGGGTTCAAATGGGGAAACGAGAGAAGAGAGATATCTTGCCCGGCATTAAGAGGAACGTTTTTTTTCTGGGATTGGTCAGCCTGTTTACCGACGTCAGTAGCGAGATGATCTACCCCCTCGTGCCCATTTTTTTGACCGCCGTTCTCGGGACACCCGTCGCCATCGTGGGACTGATCGAGGGCATAGCGGAGAGCACGGCTAGCCTTTTAAAGACCTTTTCTGGTTGGCTTTCGGACAGGTATGCCCGCAGGAAACCCTTCGTTTTAGGGGGCTATTCCCTCTCCGCTTTGGGGAAGCTTCTTTTGAGTGTGGCCTTCGTCTGGCCGGTGGTGCTCGCCGCTCGTTTTGTTGACCGCCTGGGCAAGGGCATAAGAACATCCACTAGAGATGCCTTGATCGCCGATGAGACTGACGTGGCTCATCGCGGCAGGGCTTTCGGGTTTCATCGGGCCATGGACACCGCGGGGGCGGTCATCGGTCCCGTGATTGCTCTCTTCCTGATGGCTGCACTCAAGGAGCAGTACAGGCTCATCTTTCTTCTGGCCTTCTTCCCCGCCGCCCTGGGTGTGGGCCTGCTTTTCTTCTTTGTGAAGGAGAGGATGCGGGTTGGTTCTCTCCAGGCGGGGGAGGTCCCTCGCCTGGAGCTGGCCGGATTCGACAAGAGCTTCAAGTTGCTGCTCCTCATAATAATCGTCTTTGGTCTGGGAAACTCGAGTGATGCTTTTTTGATCCTGAGGGCCAAGGACCTGGGGCTTTCCGCCACACTGGTCGTCCTGGCCTACGTCCTTTACAACATCGTCTACGCGGCCTTCGCTATGCCAGCCGGCATTCTCTCGGATAGGGTTGGCAGGAAGCGGTTGATGGTGGGAGGACTATTGATCTTCGCGATGGTCTATTTTGCCTTTGCCCTCGCCTCCAAAGCTATCTACGTCTGGCCCCTCTTCGCAATCTATGGGTTTTATATCGCCATGACCGAAGGCGTGGGCAGAGCCCTGGTCGCTGACATTGTCTCTTCTGAAAGGAGGGGGACGGCTCTGGGTTTATACCATACTGCCGTGGGTCTCACCACCTTGGCCGCTAGCCTCATCGCCGGTCTCCTCTGGACCTATATCGGGGCGTTCGCCCCCTTCATCTATGGGGGAGCGATGTCCCTCATCGCTTCCTTGATGTTCATCGCGATCATGCCCGAATTGTAATCTTTTTGACGAAAAACGGTGATTTTTCCCTCCTTTTGTGTTAATTTTAGGGAAGGATTCCTCCCTTGGGGTGAGAAACTCAGGTGTCTTACATCTCTCTGTATAGAAAATATCGTCCTCAGACCTTTGAGGAAGTCGTTGGCCAGATTCACATCACTCAGACCCTGGCCAACGCGGTTAAGCAGAATCGCTTCTCCCATGCTTATCTCTTCGCTGGACCCCGAGGAACGGGAAAGACAACAACCGCCAGAATCTTCGCCAAGGCACTCAACTGCGCTAAGGGGCCGACTCCCACTCCTTGCAATGAATGTGGAATCTGTCTGCAGATAATCGAGGGAAACTCCATCGACGTCCTGGAGATAGATGCCGCCTCCAACCGGGGCATAGATGAGATCAGGGATTTAAGGGAAAAGATCCGCTTCACCCCGACGGAGGCTCGATACAAGATGTATATAATAGATGAAGTTCATATGCTCACCACCGAGGCCTTTAACGCTCTCTTGAAGACGCTGGAGGAACCGCCCGAACGCGTGGTCTTTGTCCTGGCGACGACGGAGCCACACAAGGTCCTCCCCACAATCCTCTCCCGCTGTCAACGCTTCGATTTCAGGCGTATCCCGATTTCGAATATGGTGGGATACCTTCATCAGATCGCAAAGGTCGAGGGAATAGCCATCGACGAAACTGTCCTTCCCTTGATCGCCAGGCAGGCTCAAGGCTCTTTGAGAGACGCCATTGGGTTTCTGGAGCAGTTGTCCTCCTTTGCCGGTGAGAAGATCGGTTTGGATGAGGTTGTCTCCCTTCTGGGCATGGTCGAAATTGAACTCCTGTTCGAGATCGTTGATATGGTGAGCAGAAAGGATACGGCCGGTGCCCTTTTCTTCGTGGAGGGGTTGATGGGAGGCGCGAGAGACATCCGACAGTTCACGAAGGAGCTAATAGGACACCTCAGGAATCTCTTCGTCGTCCGGAGCACCCCGCCCACCGGCGGGGCGGGGATGATAGATGCCACTCCCGATGTCCTGGCTAGGATGGAGATCCAGGCCCGCTCTTTCCGGCTGCCCGAGATAATGAGATTCATGGATATTCTGACGGAGGCTCACGGCGAGATGCGTTGGGGTCCAGATGCCAAGCTTCTCCTGGAGATGGCCCTGGTCAAGATGACAAAGCCGGAGGCGGATGAGTCTCTTGAGGGATTGCTGTATAGGATCGATGAGTTAGAGAGAAAGATCGAGGAACGAGGGTCGAAGGACGAGAGGCGTGACCTTTCGGCAAGCTTAAGGTCACCCCGACCCTTCGAGGCTTCGACTGAGCTCAGCCGAATGTCCAAGCTCAAGGTCCCTGAGCCAAAGTCGAAGGGAGCGGAGTCGAGGGGTGAGGTAAAAAAGGCGGAAGTGAAAGAAGTGGGAAAGGTGCACGGGGTTGAGGAGAAAAGAGAAGGCGAAGTTATAGAGAAGAGGAAGGCGGAAGCGGTAAAAGCTATGGCGGGTGGAAAAGGGGACGAAGCGGCGCCCAGCCAACAGCGACCGGTTGCGGGAATGCAGGCTAAGGGTCAAGGGATAGACATCGCCAGGGTGAAGAGAGCCTGGCCGGTGATTTTGGATCAGGTTAAGGAGAAGAAGATACCCACTTATGCTCTTCTTCTAGAGTGCAAACCCTGCTCAGTGGTGGAGAAGACCATCGTCCTGGAGTTCAATGAGAGGGCCTCCTTTCATTTGCAGGAGATGGAAAAATCTCGCAATTTGAAGGTGCTGTTGCAATCCTTGAAAAAGGTATTGGGCATGGATGTGGATGTTGAGTGCACTTTGGGGGAGGGAGAGGGGTCGAAGTCTCTGGAGACATCCCTCAGGGAAGAGGAGCCAGCCGGGGAGGCGGTCGAGCCCCACATCGTCAAGCTAGTTCAGGATAGTTTCGGGGCGGAGATAATCGAGGAAGTTGAATTCACCGAGGACTGAAGGCCAGCTACCAGGCACCAGGAACTAGGAACCGGGAACCAGGGAAAGTAAAAAGTCGGGAGTGGGGAGTCTGTTAGTTGGGAGTTGGGAGTTAGGAGTTGGGAGTGAGGAGTCGGGAGTGAAGGATGAGCGAGGAATGAAGGGATTAATTTCCGAATTTCCTGACTTCCTGAATTCCTAGTTTCCTGATTTTCAGCCGACATCCGTCATCGGACAAGGGATTTTCTCTAAGCTCTGAGCTCTTGGCTCTAAGCTAGCTGTCAACTGTCATCTGTGAAC